>JBLIHD010000082.1:0-7384 GCA_047636335.1 Flavobacterium sp. | reverse complement strand
TTTCTGTCAATTTCTAGTAGTTCTGATTTCTCACGAAGCACTTTTAGCATTTCGTTAGCTGGCATGTCTTCTAGACCGTTTGCTTTACGTGTTTCGTTGATTGCTGTTCTTATGAAATTAGTCACCGAAACTCCGGGAATCTCAACTGGATATTGAAACGACAAGAAAACACCTTTATGCGCTCTTTCTTCTGGCGCTAACTCACGAAGGTCTTCGCCTTCTAAAGAGATTTCTCCTTCGGTCACCTCATAGGTTTCGTTTCCTGCGATGATGGAAGCAAGTGTACTTTTTCCAGCACCATTAGGTCCCATTATTGCATGAATTTCTCCTGCTTTTACTTCAAGATTAATTCCTTTTAATATTTCTTTGCCATCGATTGAGGCGTGTAAATTTTTTATTGATAACATAAACGTCTTGTTTTTATAAAGTCTTAAAAAGGTTATCCTACAGATCCTTCAAGAGAAATTTCTAATAATTTTTGTGCTTCTACTGCGAACTCCATTGGCAACTTGTTCAGAACTTCTTTACTGAAACCATTAACAATTAAAGCAATCGCTTTCTCTGTTGGTATTCCACGTTGGTTGCAATAGAAAACCTGGTCTTCACCAATTTTACTTGTCGTAGCCTCATGTTCAATTTTGGCTGTTGGGTTTTTATTTTCGATATAAGGAAAAGTATGCGCGCCACAACTGTTTCCCATTAATAAGGAATCGCATTGCGAGAAATTACGTGCATTGTCAGCAGTTGTACCAATTTTAACCAAGCCACGGTAACTATTTTGTGATTGTCCAGCAGAAATACCTTTGGAAATAATCGTCGATTTGGTGTTTTTACCAATGTGGATCATTTTTGTTCCCGTATCTGCTTGTTGGAAATTATTCGTTACTGCAATAGAGTAAAATTCGCCTACTGAGTTATCTCCTTTTAAAATAACGGATGGGTATTTCCATGTTACTGCAGAGCCAGTTTCTACCTGTGTCCAAGAAATTTTAGCGTTTTTCTCGCAGATTCCTCTCTTTGTAACAAAATTGAAAACTCCTCCTTTACCTTCTTTGTTACCTGGGTACCAGTTTTGTACCGTTGAATACTTGATTTCGGCATCATCCAATGCGACTAGTTCAACTACAGCGGCGTGCAATTGGTTTTCGTCTCGACTTGGCGCCGTACAGCCTTCCAGATAGGATACGTAACTGCCTTCGTCTGCGATAAGTAATGTTCTCTCGAACTGTCCCGTTCCTGCCTGATTTATTCTGAAGTAGGTCGAAAGTTCCATTGGACAGCGAACCCCTTTTGGGATATAACAAAAAGAACCATCAGAGAATACTGCCGAATTCAAAGCAGCATAAAAATTGTCTTTTTGTGGAACCACTGTACCTAAATATTTGCGGACCAATTCTGGGTGCTCCTTTATGGCGTCAGAAATACTCATAAAGATAATTCCTTTTTCACCTAATGATTTCTTGAACGTTGTAGCTACCGAAACGGAATCAACCACAATATCCATAGCCACGTTATTCATCATCTTTTGCTCGTCAATAGAGATACCTAACTTTTTGTACATTTCCAAAAGTTCAGGATCTACGTCATCTAATGTTTTATTAGGATCCACCGCTTTTGGAGCTGAATAATAGGAAATAGCCTGAAAATCAGGTTTTGCATAATGCACATTTGCCCATTCCGGTTCCGTCATTTGTTCCCAAGCGCGAAAAGACTCAATGCGCCAGTCGGTCATCCATTGCGGCTCTTCTTTTCTATGGGAAATAGCACGAACGATATCTTCGTTCAAACCTATAGGAAAGGTATCCGCTTCTAATTCGGTGTAAAATCCGTACTCGTATTCTTTAGTAGCGAGTTCGAGTTTTAAGTCGTCTTCTGTATATTTACTCATTCTTGTTTAAAGATTTAAAGTTTTAAATATTCAGTTTTTGAATATTTAACTTTATTATTTGTGTCTAAATTTTAAAGAGAGAAGCTCTCTCCGCAACCACAAGTCCTACTTGCATTTGGATTATTGAAAACAAATCCTTTTCCGTTTATTCCACCTGAAAACTCTAATACGGTTCCAGCTAAATAGAGAAAAGATTTTTTCTCGACTGCAATTGTTATATCGTTGTCTACGAAAATTTTATCCTCTTCACCCTTAGTTTTATCGAACTTCAAATCATAAGATAAGCCCGAACATCCACCGCTTTTTACGCCAACCCTAACGTAGTCGACTGCGGCATCAAAGCCATCTTCTTTCATCAAATCGATGATTTTCTTTTTGGCAGTTTCAGAAACTTGTATCATTGTTATATTGATTTTGTCTAAATTAAAGACAAAGGTACTATTTAAAAACCTCTTTCCATAACTGATAACATTTTTATAACTAATTCCAAAATAGAAAAAGTTTATATGATTTCTTTTAAAGCAGATCTATTTTCATAAATTGCAAGCTATTATGGGAAAAGTAAAAGAAGCAAAGAGTTTTCTTTTATGTATCAGAAGGTTAAGGGAATTTAAACTGAACCCTCTGATCCTTCAGTGTTTTTAACCTTTGAATTCAAAAAAATGAAACTATATCCTATTGAAACCGGTAATTTTAAACTTGATGGTGGTGCAATGTTTGGCGTCGTACCCAAAACAATTTGGAGCAGAACCAACCCGGCAGACGAAAATAATTTAATTGATATTGCAGCAAGATGCTTGCTGATAGAAGACGGCAACCGATTGATTTTGATAGATACCGGAATGGGTAACAAGCAATCGGAAAAGTTTTTTGGTTATTATTCGCTTTGGGGATCACACTCCATGGATAAGTCCTTGGCCAAATACGGTTTTCATCGTGATGATGTTACCGATGTATTTATGACGCATTTGCATTTTGACCATTGCGGGGGAAGCGTGCAATGGAACACGGACAAAACGGGATATGAACCTGCTTTCAAAAACGCGAAATTCTGGAGCAACGAAAGCCACTGGGAATGGGCTACAAAACCGAATCCTAGGGAGAAAGCATCGTTCCTGTCCGAAAACATTCTGCCAATGCAGGAAAGCGGGCAGCTTAACTTCATAAAAAGACCTGAAGAGGATTTCTTGGAAAAATCAGAGTTGGGTTTTGATATCTTTTTTGCCGATGGCCATACTGACAAACAGATGATCCCACATATTAAGTATAAAGATAAAACAATCGTTTTTTGTGCTGATTTGTTGGCGACAGCCGGACATATTCCGGTTCCCTATGTAATGGGGTATGACACCAGACCATTATTGACGATGCCTGAGAAAACAAAATTCCTTGCGGCGGCAGCCGATAAAAATTACTATTTGTTTTTAGAACATGATGCGCACAATGAAATCATAACGGTGCAACACACAGAGAAAGGCGTTCGACTGAAAGAAGTTTTCACGGCTGAACAAATATTAAGTTAGTGTTAATCCTGTTTTTATTCTAACAAAATAAATTATTTTAGACAAATATTTAAAACTTAAAAAAAATATTCAATGAATAGGATTAAACCCATTTTTATTTCCGCCTTTGCCATTATGGTTTTAGCGGGATGTGGAGCTCAAAAACAAGTTTCAAGTAGTAGTTCATTGGTTCAAATTAGTGCTCCTTTAAACATAAAAAAAGTTGCTCCTTTAAACGAAAATGAATTAAAACGGTGGAGCCACTTGGATATCGTAAAAGACACGGTTCCGGGAATGAGTGTTGACAGGGCTTACGCCGAACTGTTGAAGGGTAAACAAGGGGTGAGAGTTATTGTTGGAATTGTAGATTCAGGTGTGGATATCGAACATGAAGATTTAAAAGATGTTGTTTGGACCAATACGAAGGAAATTCCCGGGAATGGGATAGATGACGATAAGAACGGTTACATTGATGATATTCATGGTTGGAATTTCCTAGGAGATATCACCAAAGAGAATTTGGAATACGAAAGAATAATCAAAAATAAAAACTTGGTTGACGAAGTGACCTATCAATCAGCAAAAGCTATAAACGATAAAAAAATTGCCGATGCCAAAGTAGGAAAATCTCGTTCTGAACAAATGATCGTCGCTTTAAATGAAAGTGATGCCACTTTGATAAAACATTTCGGAAAGTCGATCTACTCGATTGATGAGGTAAAGGCAATTGTTGCACAAGCGCCAGAAATGCAAAAAAGTAAAGCTACGATGCAGCAGATGCTTTCTTATAATATGCCTGTTGTAGAGCTAAAAGTTGCTGTTCAAAAACAATTAGACGATTTTGATGCGCTTCTGAAAGGGGACAATTTAAAAACCGATTATAGAAAGGTTGTGGGTGATGATCCGAACGATATATCAGACACAAAATACGGAAACAACAATGTTATGGGCCCGGACAAGAATGGAATTCTGCATGGAACTCACGTAGCCGGTATCGTCGCTCAAGTTAGAAACAACAATGTTGGAGGTGACGGAATTGCTAACAATGTTCAAATTTTGACCGTTCGTGCTGTTCCGGATGGTGATGAGTATGATAAAGACATAGCTCTTGGGATTCGTTATGCGGTTGATAATGGTGCCAAAGTAATCAACGGAAGTTTCGGAAAAAGCTTTTCTCCCCACAAGCAATGGGTTTATGATGCCATTAAATATGCCGAAAAGAAAGACGTATTAATTGTTCATGCCGCAGGAAATAGTGCTGAAGATATTGACAGTTTTGATAATTACCCGAATGATTCTGATGACAAGAAAACAGAATTCGCGGACAATATGATTACTATTGGGGCACTAAATTTTGAATATGGTGATAAAGTGGTAGCGCGTTTCTCAAATATTGGGAAAGTGAATGTTGACGTTTTCGCACCAGGGGTTAAAATTTATGCAACGACTCCGGAGAATACCTACAGGTATTTGCAAGGAACTTCAATGGCTTCGCCAAACGTTGCAGGCGTTGCTGCCATAATACGTTCTTATTATCCAAAGTTATCAGCATCCCAGGTGAAACACATCTTGATGGATTCAGGAGTAGCAATCACTGCCGATGTTGTTGTTGGAGGAAAAGCTGCAGACACGCGTTCTTTTACAGCGCTGTCTAAATCAGGAAAAATAGTGAATGCATACAATGCTTTATTGATGGCAGAAAAAATCTCTAAATAACGGTTTCAAATATTTATAAATGGAAGGGCAAATTGTCCTTCCATTTTTATTTTATACAATTTGAAAACTTTCATTTATTTTTTTACTTTCGTCAAAGCTTACCTGACTGTTAATCCACTAATGTCCTGTTGTGAAATGATATAATTTAGGACCGCATTTAATTTTAAAAATTTATAAATGAATACGATTAAATCTATTTACTATTCTGCCTTCGCTTTTTTTGCGTTAGTAGGATGTAGCGCCCAGAAACAAGTGGCCAATATTAATGCACCTATGGCGTTAAGTTCGCCTTTGATTATTAAAAAAGTGGCTCCTATTAGTGATGCTGATTTAAAACGTTGGAGTCATTTGGATTTAGTGAAAGATACGATTCCAGGAATGAGCGTTGATAAAGCATATTCCGAATTGTTGAAAAACAGAAAAGGGGTTAAAGTTATCGTGGGAATTGTCGATTCCGGAGTCGATATCGATCACGAAGACCTGAAATCAGTAATTTGGACCAATGCCAAAGAAATAGCCGGTAACGGAATTGACGATGACAAAAATGGGTATATCGATGATATCCACGGTTGGAATTTTCTTGGTGATTCAGGATTGGAAAATTTGGAGATGACCCGTATTTTGAAAAAATCAGATGATGGATCGGTGACCTATATGAAGGCCAAGAAGGATTATGAAAAAAAGTATAATGAAGTATTGGAGGGAAAACAACAAGTTGATTTCCTTGTAAACACCAATAAAATAATACAAACGTATTTAAAGAAAGACGATTATACTCTGGAAGAATTGAATGCAATTGTCTCTGTCAATAAAGAGTTGAATGAAAGCAAAATGATCATGACTCGCGTTATTGGGCAGTCAGGACCTACATTCACGACCGATATCGAAGAATACAGAAAGTACATTTACGACCAATTGAATTACAATTTAAATAAAGAATTTAATGGTAGGGAATCGGTTGGGGATAATCCGGATGATATAAACGATATCACATACGGTAACAATGTCGTTTACGGGCCGGATAAAGAAGAGGCATTGCACGGAACTCATGTTGCGGGGATTGTCGCCCAGGTCAGAGGTAACGGTATTGGAGGCGACGGAGTTGCAAACAATGTTGAGATTATGGCGATAAGAGCCGTCCCTAACGGTGACGAGTACGATAAGGATATTGCTTTGGCAATACGTTATGCCGTTGACAATGGGGCAAAAGTAATCAACGGAAGTTTTGGAAAAAGTTATTCTCCGCACAAGGAATGGGTTTTTGATGCGATTAAATATGCTGAAAAGAAAGATGTTTTGTTTGTACATGCATCTGGAAACGATGGAAACGACATTGATTTAGAAAAAAACATCAGTTTTCCAAATGATTCTGAAGATAACAAAACAGAGTTTGCTAATAATGTACTTACCGTTGGAGCGATAAATGATGTTTACGGACCAACAGTAGTGGCAGCATTTTCTAATTACGGCAGCATTAATGTAGATGTATATGCTCCGGGAATGGAAATTTACGCATCGGTTCCAAACAACAAATATAAATACGAGCAGGGAACGTCGATGGCATCGCCAAATGCAGCCGGAGTTGCTGCGCTAGTGCGCTCGTATTACCCTAAATTATCAGCGAATCAAGTGAAACAAATCCTGATGGATTCTGGAACACCACTGCCGTCTTCAGTAGAATTAGGCGAGAATAATGATGAAAGATCGGCAGCTGCCACTTCAAAATCAGGAAAAATGATCAATGCTTATAATGCGCTTATTCTCGCTGATGCATTGTCGAAAAACATTTAAAAATAAATTTACTAATCCAAGGACATAAGTCCTTCCATTTTTCAATTAAATACTATGAAAAAACTTATTTTACTTTCAATTGTCACGCTCAGTTTTGGGTCCGCTCACGCGCAAAGTGCTACCTATTGGCAACAGCATGTTGATTACAAGATGGACGTCATTATGGATGTCAAAAACTATCAATACAAGGGGAAACAGGAATTGGTTTACACCAATAACTCTGCTGACACCTTAAAAAAAGTATATTATCATTTGTTTAATAATGCTTTCCAACCCGGAAGTGAAATGGACGCAAGATTGCATAGTATCAAAGATCCTGACGGAAGGATGGTTGATAAGGCGGTTGTAGACGGAAAAGAGGTTAAAGTAAGCCGAATAGAGAGCTTGAAGCCCGATGAAATTGGCTACTTGAAAATTACTAATTTCAAGCAAGACGGAGTTGACGCTGTCGCAAATACTGTAGGGACGATTCTTATCGTTAATTTGG
>JBLIHD010000081.1:0-7408 GCA_047636335.1 Flavobacterium sp. | reverse complement strand
TCAATGACCTCTCGCCTGTTTCCATTCACAGTACTGACGAATCGGACTACACCTTTTTAAGCGAGGGAAAATACAATGCGGCTCAGTTATTCAGTATTGGACAAAACAATATTGTGATCAAGACTCCCTACTTGAGGGAAAGCTTCCAGAAAAGTGGTAAAAAGGTATCTGAAATTATTGCAAACACATTACCCAACACGGCTATACTAGCCCTTTTTGCAATTGTCATTGCAATTGTTTTCGGTATCATTTTTGGTGTCATTTCGGCTTTATACAAAGACACTTGGATCGATCGGGTAATTGCGCTTGTAAGTACTCTTGGAATGAGCATACCATCTTTTTTCAGTGCTATTTTGTTTGCTTGGCTTTTTGGATTTGTCCTACAGAAATATACACACTTGAACATGACGGGAAGCCTGTATGAGGTAGATGATTTTGGTGAGGGAAGCTACATCCAATGGAAAAATATTGTTTTGCCTGCAATCGTGCTGGGAATTCGTCCATTGGCAGTTGTAATTCAATTGATGCGGAACTCCTTACTGGAAACTTTCGGACAAGATTATATCCGTACAGCAAGAGCCAAAGGCCTATCTGAAATTCAAATCATCCGAAAACATGCTTTAAAAAACTCTCTAAATCCAGTGGTAACAGCAATTTCTGGATGGTTTGCCTCCATGCTCGCCGGAGCGGTGTTTGTGGAATTTATTTTTGGATGGAATGGTTTGGGGAAAGAAATTGTGGAAGCGTTGAATAATTTGGACCTGCCCGTTATTATGGGGTCTGTGCTTATCATTTCAACTACTTTTGTTGTAATAAACATTCTGGTAGACATTATTTACGCCTATCTGGATCCCAAAATCAGACTTGCCTAGCACCCAAAAGCGCAAAATTTTATTTTTTTTTAAAATAAAATTATTAAAAGTAAGAAAACAGATATAATTGCAGTCCCAACTACAACGATTTCTATTTCAATTTGATCAGTAAAATGGGCTCTTTTAGGATTATGAACCCGTATATCCAAAAAAAAAAAATCTATAATCCTCAATCAAATTGTTTGTTTAACTTTGTTTAAAATATCAAAAATGAAAAAAATATTTGCTTTATTTATTGCATTCGCTGCATTTTCTTGTAGCAACGTCGAAAAAACAACCTTTTCAAAAGAAGCTTTGTCAGAGACATTACTGACCACAGACGGAAGCCAGCTTGCCTTTCAAGATGCTTTAAAGAAACATCAAGGAAAAACCTTAGTAATTGAAGTTTGGGCTTCATGGTGCGGAGACTGTATAAAAGCGATGCCAAAAATGAAAGAACTTCAAGCAAATAATCCTGATGTGGCCTTTGCCTTTATTTCGATGGATAAAACATCCGATAAATGGAAAATAGGGATCGCAAAACATGAACTGATCGGCGACCACTATATGGCCAACGATCAAATGGAAGGGGTGTTTGCCAATGCCATTGACCTCGATTGGATCCCTAGATACATCATCGTGGATAAAACCGGTGAAATTGCCCTTTATCGTGCAATAGAAACCGATTTTGACAAGATCAATGAAACATTAAAGAAATTAAAATAAAGAACCAAAAACGATAACTAATTATAACACAAAGCGAAATGAGAAAGAAGATTGTAGCTGGAAACTGGAAAATGAATAAAAACTCGGAGCAGACCGAAGATTTATTAAATGAATTAATAGAAAAAATGCCCTTAGATTCGGAGGTCCAAGTTATAGTGGCACCTACTTTCGTAAACCTGTCTTCAGCGGTGGATCATTTAGAGTTTACCAATATTGAAGTGGCAGCTCAAAATGTACACCAAGCGGAAAGTGGCGCATTTACGGGAGAGATCTCTGCTGATATGTTAAAAAGTGTTGGTGTCGACATCGTTATCCTTGGACATTCTGAGCGCAGAGCCATATTTCATGAAACTGACGCATTGATTGCTAGCAAAGTAAATACCGCGTTGGAACACGATATGACAGTGATTTTTTGTTTCGGTGAGGAGTTAAAAGACCGCCAATCAAAAAATTATTTTAATGTTGTCGAAAATCAATTGAAGGATGGATTATTTCAAATAGAGGCAAAAGACTGGGATCATATTGTATTGGCCTACGAGCCAGTATGGGCAATAGGAACAGGAGAAACCGCTTCTCCTGAACAAGTGCAAGAAATGCACGAGTTTATCAGGGAAACTGTTCGTCAAGCTTTCGGAAGCGACATCGCCGAAGATGTTTGCATCCTTTATGGAGGTAGCGTAAAACCTGAAAATGCCAAAGAAATTTTCTCTAAGCCAGATGTAGACGGAGGTCTGATCGGTGGAGCTGCACTGAAAGTAGATGATTTTGTTGCAATAGTCAATGCATTTTAAAATTCAAAACTGGTTTGAGAAAAAAGCGATAATTCATTTTATCGCTTTTTTTGTTTTTATATTATTCCATAAAAGAGAAACAGTACCTTTGCACAAAAATAACCATGTCAAACATTTATATAGGATATCATTTTAATATTGAACCAAAAGAACTGGGGTCAGAAATATTAATTGCCGAATTGGGAGAAAAAGCATTCGAAAGTTTTTCCGAAACCGAAACGGGTATTTCCGCCTTTGTGCAAAAGGATCTTTGGGATGAGAGGATTCTGGAGGATATCCATATCCTGCAATCGGAAGAATTTACAATTGATTACACTTTCGAAGAGATAGATCAGGTCAATTGGAATGAAGAATGGGAAAAGAATTTTGAACCTATAGATGTGGAAGGAAATTGTCACGTTCGTGCCCCTTTCCACCCAAAAACCGACGCTGAATTTGACATTCTTATTGAACCAAAAATGAGCTTTGGAACTGGTCACCACGAGACAACACATATGATGATCCAACATTTACTGGAAACGGATGTTACCGGCATGAAAACACTCGATATGGGTTGCGGGACAGCAATTTTGGCGATTCTTGCCGAAATGAAAGGTGCTCGACCAATAGACGCCATTGACATTGACAATTGGTGTTATCTAAATTCAATTGAAAATGCGGAGCGTAATAACTGCAATCAAATAACTGTTTATGAAGGAGATGCTGCATTGTTGAAAGACAAAAAATATGACCTGATTATCGCCAACATTAACCGCAATATTTTATTGGACGATATGCAAAGTTATGTTGATTGTTTGAATCCAAAAGGAACGCTTCTTTTAAGTGGTTTCTACGAAGAAGACATCCCTTTTATTGACGCTTCCTGCACCGAAAAAGGTTTGAAATATGTTAAAAAGTTCCAAAGAAACAATTGGGTTTCATTAAAATACGTAAATTAGTGCAATAAAGATTTTAAATGATAGCGGAAAATTCCCTAGCATCATTAAATTAAATACGGGAAACCCATTTAGGAATATTGCTCCATTTCACGAAAAATTAAGCAACCTGAAATACATTAACTAGGATAATAAAATCCAGTTTTTGAACGGTATGAAATTTTGTCTTTTAAAAAAACAAGTCAAACTATATTTTTATTTAAACCCCAAAATTATCTAAAGATGAGTACAAAAGAAAAAACAAGAGAGAAGGCAGGTCTAAAAGAGGCACCATCGATAAATAACGAAATTATAGTTTATAATGATGATGTTAACACTTTTGACCATGTCATAGAGACCCTAATGCGAGTATGCGAACACACGCCGGAACAGGCGGAACAATGTTCCTTGATAGTGCATTACAACGGAAAATGTACAGTAAAGACAGGGTCGCTTGATAAATTGAAGCCGCAATGCAGTCAACTACTTACCGCGGGATTGAGTGCCGAAATTGTTTAAATTCAAACAATAATGCATCCCAATGGGATTTTATTTAGCAATAACTCAAAAAATATTCTAATTTATTCTATATTTGAATAAATTAGAATATTTTTTTATGGAAGAATATGGAAAAATATTAATTATAACAATGCCACTTTTTTTGCTGTTGATCATAATTGAAAAAATATACGGTTCCTACAAAGGAGAGGATAGTGTTCCTTTGATGGATGGAGTATCCAGCGTCAGTTCCGGCATTACAAATGCGGTAAAAGATGTTCTAGGACTAACCATCAGCTTCGTTTCTTATGATTGGATGGTTTCTAAAATAGCACTATATACTTTACAAGCAAATGTACTTACTTACATAGTGGCTTTCATTATTATCGATTTTTACGGTTATTGGAATCATCGCATAGCGCACCAGGTTAATTTTTTCTGGAATAAACACGCCATACATCACAGCAGTGAGGAATTTAATCTTGCTTG
Organism: Flavobacterium sp.; assembly: GCA_047636335.1. Lineage (GTDB taxonomy): Bacteria > Bacteroidota > Bacteroidia > Flavobacteriales > Flavobacteriaceae > Flavobacterium. Next base: position 3,139 of record JBLIHD010000081.1, on the reverse strand, counting down.
TGCCTTGAGACAGTCCATCTCCACTTTTATCAATCTATTTACTTTTATATTGATTCCCGCTGCCTTACTGGGTGTTCCAGCCAAAGTCATAATCATAACACTTCCAATTCAATTATTTTTGCAGTTCTGGTACCATACAAAACATATCAAAAAAATGGGAGTACTGGAAAAAATCATAGTCACTCCGTCCCATCATAGGGTGCATCATGCCATAAACGCTGAATATATCGATCAAAATCACGGCCAAATCTTTATTTTTTGGGATAAATGGTTCGGCACTTTTCAAGAAGAGTTGGATGCGGTCCCTGCCGTTTATGGCATCACCAGACCCGCAGGAACATGGAATCCCATAAAGATCAATTTTCAACATCTTACACTATTGATATCTGATGCTTGGCGTGCCGAAAACTGGAAAGACAAATTTACCATTTGGTTCAAACCGACTGGCTGGCGCCCGCAAAATTTTGATGAAAAATACCCAGTCAATAAAATCACCAATGTTTACAATTTTGAAAAATATAGCACTCAAAATTCCCTGAAACTAATATATTGGTCAGTCGCGCAAGTACTGATTACTTTAGTGACCGTTAGTTTTTTATTCAATAATATGGGAAACATCGGTATACCTAATATCTTTATTTATGGATTATTTATATTCTTGACCATATACAGTTACACGGAGTTAATGGATAAAAGTGATTTTTCTATTTATTGGGAAAGCCTCCGGTTTTTAACCGCTATTGGTATCCTTCTTTATTTCGGAGATTGGTTCGGCCTTAATTCTCTTTTTCCAATTGGTAATTATATAATTATCACCTACCTCCTACTTTCGCTGTTCATGAACTTTTATTTTGTGTTTTTCGAATTTAAAGCGAAAAAGGGACTTCTTATTAATTCACAAAACTAAACATGAAAAACGAATTATTCTTAAAAAGCTATATCGGGTTGAGCGTACTTTACCTACTCATCGTTTTCTTTGGTCAGGAACAGATCGCCTGGTCCATGAAACCTTTTTTGATTCCCCTTTTATTGCTGGGGGTAATCTTTTACCGCAATTTTCCTTCAAAAAAACTCCTTCTATGGGCATTAACTTTTTCTTGGATCGGGGACATTATATTGCTGTTCGCGGACAGGGACGAAATGTACTTCATAAGCGGCTTAATAGCGTTCCTGATTTCCCATGTGGTTTACATCATTACGTTCAGCAGACAATTAAAAATAAGAAATAGAAAGAATAAAGCCGTCTTCTGGATTGGTGTCACAGCAATTATAGTATACTTACTGACAATGTTGGCGGTATTATTGCCAAGTCTCGGGGATTTGAAAATTCCCGTTTTTGTTTATGCTTTGGTTATTTCAACCATGTTGTTGTTTGCTTTTAAAGGCTTTTTAATCTGGGAAGAACCCGCTAATTGGTATATATTATTGGGCGCCATTATTTTTGTCAGTTCAGACAGCATATTGGCATTCGATAAGTTTTATACACCAATTATGCAAGGCTCTTTTTTAATTATGGTCACTTATCTGATAGCCCAATATCTAATTGTAAAAGGGATTTTAAGTTTAAACCAAAAAAAATAGCATCCCCTAATTTTCGGCAAGGCTATTTTTTTTGTTTAAAACGAATCTAATGAGGTAGTTTATCTTTAAACACCCCATATAAATAAGTCCCAAACAGCGCGCCGAAAAAAACAATAAGAACACTCCAAAAACCAGCACCGAGTAATATAAATATTGGCCCCGGACAAGAGCCTACCAATGCCCAACCGAGTCCAAAAATCAAACCCCCAATCCAGTAACGATATGATCCAGGTTCTTTATCTGAGATTTCAATGGGCAGTCCTTTGATGTCTTTTATTTTTTTCCGTTTTATAACCTGGATTCCAATTACCCCGGTACCTATTGCTACCATAATTATTCCATACATGTGAAAAGATTGAAACTGAAACATTTCATAAATTCGATACCAAGAAACTGCTTCCGACTTTGTTAATACAATTCCGAAGACAAAACCAACTAATAAATATTTTAATACTTTCATACTCTAAAAATTAAGGGGAATATAAAATAAGCCATAATCAATCCGCCAACAAAAAAACCGATAACTGCCTGTAAGGAAGGTATTTGTAAATTACTCAATCCAGAAATGGCATGGCCTGACGTACAGCCTCCGCCATATCGCGACCCAAAACCAATCAATAGTCCACCAACGAGCAATATTAAAATATTTTTAGGTGACTGAAATGTTTGATTGCCAAAGAGTGCATCGGGTAATAATTTTCCGTGCGGGGAATCGATGCCAAGTTTAGCCAACTGGTCAATGGTTTTTGGATTAATGGAAACATTTGAAGGGTCACTCATAAAATGAACCGCGACAAAACCGCCCAGCATAGCACCGGCGACAACGACCAAATTCCAACGCTGGGATTTCCAGTCAAAGTCAAAAAAACGGACCCGTTTTCCTAATCCTGACATGGAACACATAGATCGAAGGTTTGAGGACATCCCGAAACTTTTGCCAAAATATATTAAAGTTAGCATAATCATGCCAATTATAAAGCCAGATATATGCCAAGGCCATGTTTGAAAAATAATCTCCATATTGTTATTTTATTTTTGCTAAAGTAAGGATTCTCAATATTAAAAATATAACAAATCAATAACAAATATTTATAACAGATGCGATAGCCTTGCCAGTTCTCATTATATTTGTAGCATATAAAAAACAGACTTATACACCATCTTATATCAATTACATGAAAAAAACAATGGTTTTTATTGCGTTAACGCTCTTTTTTACTTCTTGCATTAGCACCAAATCAACGATACAAAACATCGATGACAATGCACCACTCCCGCAACTCACCAAAAACGACACTTTTGTTATTACGGAATACAGCAAAGACACAAAATATGGATATGACAAAGATTACCCTGTCAATGTTTTCTATTACAGCACGAGGAACGAGACAATCAACCAGGAACGTTTTTTAAATGCTTTAGCAGGACCAAAAGGAGAAAAAATAAGCTTCACAAAAATAGAAAGCTGCTGTCCGTTCCCTACAAAAAGAAGCGAAATGGGAGCAGGATTCTTGGATGTTTACGAAGTGAAATGGGATGATCTAAAAAAACCTGTCTT
>JBLIHD010000080.1:0-7439 GCA_047636335.1 Flavobacterium sp. | reverse complement strand
ATAGAGGATCTATCGGAACAAACAATGATTCAAACCCGCGGAATTATGGTATTTGAAATCGAGATCCAGGAAATTGAAGCAACAAAAAAAATGTCACAAAATCGCGACGACCTCGACCACAAAAATATAATTTTAGAGTTAGAAAAGACATAAAACGCACATTCGATTGCCGTCGCGAAAGAAATGACAAAATACCGAAAGTAATTGAAATTAACATATTGATAATTGACAATTGCGGATTACCTTTGCGCTCGATTTAATAATATATAAAACTCAAATGCTTATACTGATTCTTTACTTTTTTATTATTATCGTTGCGATTCAACTCTCCTTTTATCTTGGCGTTTTCGGGCAATTTGCTTTTGCGAAAGCTCAAAAAATAACACCCAAAAAAATATCGATATCGGTTATCGTTTGTGCAAAAAACGAAGAAGAAAATGTGGCCAACTTCATCCCGCTATTGGCTGAACAAGACTATCCTGATTTTGAAATCATCTTAATTGACGACGCTTCGAATGACAATACACTAGAACTTTTTGAAGGTTTTGAAAAACAATACCCTAATATCCGTTTGGTAAAAGTCCAAAATAACGAAGCCTTCTGGGGAAATAAGAAATACGCAATGACCTTAGGGATAAAAGCGGCAAAAAAAGAGTATCTATTGTTCACCGACGCGGATTGCTACCCTACTTCCAAAGAATGGATCACCGCAATGAGTTCGCAGTTTACCATGCAAAAAACTATTGTGTTGGGATATGGCAGCTACGAGAAAATAGCAAATTCTTTTCTTAATAAAATAATTCGCTTCGAGACATTACTTACCGCGATCCAATATTTTTCATGGGCAAAAGCAGGACGTCCTTATATGGGTGTGGGAAGAAATTTAGCTTACAAAAAAGAAGAGTTTTTTAATGTAAACGGTTTTATAAGCCATATTCAAGTTCGTTCCGGGGATGATGATTTATTCATTAACGAAGCAGCTTTCGGAAAAAACACAACCATCAACTATACTCCGGAAAGCTTTACGTATTCTAAACCTAAAAGGACATTTAAGGAATGGATCAGACAAAAAAGAAGACATGTAGCCACTGCAAACTATTACAAAAAATTTGACAAACTGCAACTGGGAACTTTCTATTGCTCCCAATTGTTATTTATCTTACTTCCAATAGTATTATTATCCTTTCAATTCCAATGGATACTGGTATTGGGCTTAATCGTAACCAGATATTTATGCGCTTGGATTGTCGTCGGTTTTTCTGCAGGGAAGCTAAAAGAGAATGATTTAAAATATTGGTTCCCCATTATGGAGTTAGTGCTTATATTCACACAAATTAATATCTTTATCACAAATATTTTCTCAAAACCAGTACATTGGAAATAAACATACAAATAGAAAAAGCAAAAAAAGGGGATCAAGCAGCCTTTACCTTTCTCTTAAACCATTATTGGAATGAAGTTTATGGTTTCATGTTAAAACGCGTAGAAAACGAAACTGCTGCCGAGGATATTGCTATTGAGACTTTCTCGAAAGCCTTTGACAAAATAGCCTCGTACAATCCCGAATTTCAGTTTAATACCTGGCTTATTAGCATTGCAAAAAATGTATATATTGATATTCTACGTAAAAAGAAATCGAGCCTATTTGTGGAAATTACTGATAAGGAAGACCAAAAAGCATATAACATTGCGGACACCACACCGTCTAAAGAAGACGAATTAATCACGGAACAAAACCTTTCGCAGTTACTGCGATACATCAAGGAATTGAAACCCCATTACCAAGAGGTAATACAGTTGCGCTATTTTCAGGAAATGAGTTATCAGGAAATCGCCCATGCAATTGACGAACCCTTGAGCAATGTAAAAGTAAAGTTACTTCGTGCCAAAAAACTATTGGCAGAGATTATTAGAGATAGAAGATAACTAATTCTCTTCTACAATTTAATTTAATGATTCAATCAGCCTGCTTCACTACCCTTTACAACCCCCTCTTTTTTTATCCTCAAAAAAAACATGATTTCCAAACTAAATTTCTTGTTATTTACGTTAGGTTCTAAAATAACGTATGCTTATGATTTAACTGCTAACTAACTATTAAATCCTTGAAATATCTCAAAACTAAGCATTTACAAAGCCGACTGGATTAATCTAGTTTTCGAGAACAGAAACAAAGAGTATGGCGCCTATCAACTTCGTCAGGAAAGTTTCAGAACCTCACTGTTTGCATTTTTAATAGGTTTATTACTATGTGCCTCATTGATAGGTATTCCACGAGTTTTAAGTTATTTTAATGATGGAAAAAAAACAGCCGTTGAAATTCAGCAACCGCTCAACAGAATCATCCAGGTAACTGCTATAGCAGCTCCTGAAATAAAAAAAATCAAAAAACAAATTCTAATAAAAACCGTTGCGGAAAAACCTTTAGAGATTACGCTGACAAAGCAGCTTGTCAACCCTACCATTGTACAAGCTCAACTTGCAGCCCCTGACATCGCCACAAACAATAAGAAAATCCAAATACAACAAAGCACCAATGAGGGTACCGGAATAACAAATTCCAATTCTTCCCAAGGAAACGGCATAAATAACACCGCGCCAACAGAATATGGAAACACGGTTGTAACAGCTGCAATTCTGGACAAGCTTCCTGAGTTTCCGGGCGGAATCGCTAAGTTCTGCGCTTACATTGGCAAAACTTTTGAGACACCAGTAATAAACGGCGAAAAAAGCATACGCATTTATGTCTCATTTGTGGTCGAAAAAGATGGCAGCATGAACGATATTCAAGTCAAAAATGATCCGGGTTATGGATTCGCGAGAGAACCTATAAGAGTTTTAAAATCCCTGAGAACAAAATGGTCTCCAGGAATGATTGCTTCAAAACCGGTGCGAACATCTTATAATGTACCATTACGGTTCAGATGAATTGACTTCAAGTACAAATACAGAAAGCAGAATCAGGAGGTTCAACTTTTTTTATGTTCTTTTGAAACCTGAAACAGTATGCTACAAGGCCTCTCCTAGTCCGGATATTCCTGATCTCGAACATTCGGGACGGGAGACATACTTGTCTTTAGAAAAGGCTTTTCGGACAAAAACGAGCATGTGAAAAAATCTCTATAATTATCTTAGAAAAAACCCTTACAAAACCTAGATAGGAACCTAAAGCTAGAAATGGCTTCTGAAATTATACCTTATTTTTCTGTGCCAAATCAATACTAAAGCTTGGGACCTAAACCCCTTGTTTTAAATCCCCTTTGCTTATCTTTGTACTTTGAAAAAATAAATATGGAAACAGTTTTAGAAAAAACTTTACCAACTACAAAGCCAAAATGGTTGAAGGTAAAGCTACCAATAGGAAAAAAATATACTGAGCTTCGAACTTTAGTCGACAAATATAGCTTGAATACGATTTGTGCCTCCGGAAGTTGTCCAAATATGGGTGAATGTTGGGGAGAAGGCACGGCAACTTTTATGATTCTTGGAAATACTTGTACGCGTTCTTGTGGTTTTTGTGGGGTTAAAACCGGCAGACCCGAAACGGTAGACTGGGACGAACCCGAGAAAGTGGCACGTTCGATTAAAATCATGGCTATCAAACATGCCGTGATTACCAGCGTTGACAGAGATGATTTGAAAGATGGTGGATCAATAATTTGGATCGAAACCGTAAAAGCAATTCGTAGGATGAATCCTACGATTACTATAGAAACTTTAGTTCCTGATTTTCAAGGTATCGAAAGGAATATAGATCGGATTGTAGAAGCTAATCCGGAAGTCGTTTCGCATAACGTAGAAACAGTACGTAGACTGACTCGTGAAGTGCGCATTCAAGCAAAATACGACCGAAGCTTAGAAGTGTTGAGATACTTGAAAGAAAAAGGAATCAACAGAACGAAATCAGGAATTATGTTGGGTCTTGGGGAACAAGAAGAAGAAGTTTTTCAAACCATGAGAGACTTACGTGCTGTTAATGTGGATATCGTAACGATAGGGCAATATTTACAACCAAGCAAGAAACACTTGCCGGTTAAGGAGTTTATCACGCCAGATCAATTTGCCGTTTATGAAAAATTCGGACTAGAGCTAGGTTTTCGCCATGTAGAAAGCGGTCCTTTAGTTCGGTCTTCTTATAAAGCACAAAAACACCTTCTATAAAAAAATGTTTCAAGTTCCAGGTTTAAAGCTTGCTGCGCCTATTGGCTTGCCCGCAGGTCAAGTTGAGTGGCTTTAAACCTGAGATATGAGATTTTAAACAAAATATATTGAAAACAAGAATTGCCATAAATGGCTTTGGAAGGATTGGACGAAATTTATTTCGTTTGCTTTTAAACCACCCCACTATTGAAGTCGTAGCCATAAACGATATTGCGGATACTAAAACTATGGCACACTTAGTAAAATACGATAGTATTCACGGAGTTTTACCTTACACGGTCTGCGCCGATGAAAAAGGAATTCTTGTCAATGACAAACATTTTTTGTTTTTTAATGAAAAAAGCATTTCAAACCTGGATTGGCAAAGCATAAATATAGATTATGTAATTGAATCAACGGGGAAATTCAAGACTTACGAAGAACTTAACGCACACATTGTTGCGGGTGCCAAAAAAGTGATTCTTTCGGCCCCCTCTGAGGTTGACACCATAAAAACGGTTGTACTGGGGGTAAATGACTCTATTCTCGACGGAACGGAAACTATTATATCGAATGCAAGTTGCACTACAAATAATGCCGCCCCAATGATGAAAGTCATAGATGATCTTTGTGGTATCAAACAAGCTTATATTACAACGATTCATTCCTACACCACGGATCAAAGCTTGCACGACCAACCGCATAAAGATTTACGCAGAGCACGTGGAGCAAGTCAGTCCATTGTGCCTACAACAACTGGAGCAGCGAAAGCATTATCAAAAATTTTCCCAACATTAGAAGGCAAAATAGGTGGCTGCGGTATTCGCGTACCGGTGCCAGATGGTTCATTGACCGATATTACTTTCAACGTGAAACGAACCGTTTCGATAGCTGAAATAAATGCAGCCTTCAAAACTGCGGCAGAAGGCAGTTTAAAAGGAATACTAGATTACACTGAAGACCCCATTGTTTCAGTTGACATTATTGGTAACAGGAATTCCTGCGTGTTTGATGCGCAACTGACTTCGGTAATCGATAAGATGGTTAAAGTAGTGGGGTGGTACGATAACGAAATAGGGTATTCTTCCCGTATAATTGATTTAATCCTTTTGACAAAAAAAATGAACAGTTAAAAAACAGCAAATGAAATACCTTCTGGTTTTTATTATTTTTTTTAATTCGTTGCTGTATTCTCAGACAAAAGAGAATACGGACAGCATTGCATACTACACTACTCTTGCAGATTCCAACATCAAAAAAAACAAGTACAAAAACGCTCTCTTGTATACCCAGAAAGCAATAAATTATTGTTTCGAATACAATGAGATTGATAACCAAGGAATTCAAACCTACAAATTAGGTAAAATCTATTTTGCCGTAAAAAAGTACAGTGATGCGAGAGAAGCTTTTTCTGAAAGCATCCCCTTACTTGAAAACTCAGAAAGCTCAGCCACTTATGCTGATGCTTACTATTATTTAGGTTTATCCCATATTCGCAAAAAAAAATATAAGGAAGCTGAAATCTGTCTTGACAAAGCGCAGGATATCAATAACGAATTACAAACTGTCGGTTTTAGTGAATCAGTCAATCTTCAAAAAGGAATTATTTACAAATCCAAAATCCAATACGATTTAGCCTCATACATCTTCAACAGCATAATTTCCGCACCCGATAGCCCAGGAATATTGGATACAAAAGCGGAAGCATTGTATCAAATGGGTCTAATTGAGGAGATAAAAAACCGAAATAATCTAGCCTTAAATTATTTCAATAAAGCTTTAAATTTAAATGCTAAAAATGAAAATCTGGAACAAAAATCAAATATTTTATTTGCATTAAGCTCAGTTTATGACAAGATGTTAGATAAGAATTCCGCTTATACCTATTTAAAGCAACACTTGAATTTAAAAGAAAGCATTTCTATTTTAAATAATGAAAAACTTGGAATAGACGATTATGAATCTTTTAAGGAAATCCAACGATTAAAAAAGATCGAACAGTTAAACAAGCAAAATATAGAGAAAGCAAAAACAAATAAATTCTCCAAACTTATTAATATCCTTGCTATTGCTTTAATTTCTATTCTATCATTATTGAGTTTATCCCTTTATAAAAACAATATTATTAGAAACAAGTCTAATTTATTATTAAAGGATAAAAATAACGAATTAATTATAGCCAAAGAAAAAGCAGAAAAAGCATCAAAAGCGAGATCTGAATTTCTATCTACCGTTAGTCATGAACTCCGTACCCCACTTAATGCCATAAACGGGATAACTCATTTACTATTGGAAGAAAAACCGAAAAAATCACAATTGCATTACCTGTCTTCATTAAAATTTTCAGGAAACTACTTAACGAACTTTATTAATGAAATACTGGAGATCAACAAAATAGAATCCAATAAGACGCAGTTAGAAAATATCACTTTCAACCTGAAGGAGTTGCTGGGAGACATCCAAAATTCTTTGAAAGGAATAGCCTTAAAAAACAATGATGTTTTTACATTAGAATTAGATCCAAGCATACCGGAATATTTGCTTGGAGACCCAACCAAACTGTCTCAAATTTTCATAAATCTAATCAATAACGCATTAAAATTCACTCAGAATGGGGATGTCACAACAAGTGCCAAACTTCTATCATTACAAGAAGGAAAAGCAACTTTATCCTTTACGATAACTGATACGGGAATTGGTATTCCTGAAGACAAACTCGAAACCGTCTTTGAAAGCTTTTCTCAAGGCTCCGTGGAAATAAATCGCAAATATGGCGGAACAGGACTGGGATTAACAATTGTCAAAAAATTAATTGAACTATTGGGAGGAGAAATAAAGCTCGAAAGCATCGAAGGCAAAGGTTCTAAATTTTCATTTGATTTGCAAATTAAAGTAGATGAGCAGCAACTGCCTATTAAAGTCCAACCCAAAACATATACGGATTTAAAAGACAAAAAAATATTGGTTGTCGAAGACAATAAAATAAATCAAATGATTACCAAAAAGATGCTTGAGAACAAAGGTATGTTTTGCGAAATCATCGATAATGGAGAAGATGCTATAGAGACTGCCAAAACCAACAGCTATGACTTAATCCTTATGGATATCCATTTGCCAGGCATAAACGGAACAATTGCTACAAAAAAAATTAGAGACTTCGATTCTGAAACCCCCATAATAGCAATCACTGCCATTTCACTTGATGAGAATAGAGAAGTGTTACTGTCCTACGGTATGAATGATGTGATTACAAAACCATTTCACCCAGAAGATTTTTACAGCATTATCGCCAAAAATAT
>JBLIHD010000079.1:0-7479 GCA_047636335.1 Flavobacterium sp. | reverse complement strand
ATTACTAAGCCTTTAAAACCCCATTCGTCACGAAGTACTGTTGTTAAGAGGTCTTTACGTGCTGATGTGTAAATACCATTTAAAAAATTATAAGAAGACATCACTGTCCAGGGCTGCGCTTCTTTAACAGTGATTTCAAACCCTCTTAAGTATATTTCGCGTAAAGCTCTTTCACTCACGTGAGCATTAACACCCATTCTATTTCTTTCCTGGTTATTAGCTGCAAAGTGTTTTACTGATGTTCCCACACCGTTAGACTGTATACCATTTACCATAGCAGCAGCAATTTTACCAGTCAATAGTGGATCTTCAGAATAGTACTCAAAGTTTCTTCCACACAATGGGTTTCTGTGAATATTCATACCTGGTCCTAACAAAACATCTACGCCATATTCTCTTACTTCATTCCCCATCGCTTTACCAACTGAATTGATCAAGGCTTCATTCCAAGTAGAAGCTAATGCAGTTCCTACTGGAAATGCTGTAGCATAATAGGTACTCGAATCCTCTTCTCTAATTGGTTTAATACGCAAACCTGCAGGACCATCTGCCACAATTATAGAAGGAATGCCTAAACGGGAAATCGCAGTTGTACCGCCAGCAGAACCTGGTACTTTTGCAGTGTCTTTTCCAGTAGCAAATTGCATTTTAGCCCAGTCAAAACCAGGCATTCCGATTCCGATAAGCATACTTGCTTTTTCTTCGTCAGTCATCTGATTGATTAAGTCTTGAATGCGGTCTTGATTAGGAAGACGATGATCTTCGTATTTATCTAATTTTCCATTTCTATTCAGATCAGAAAAAGTAAAGCCATTTATGGTTATTATGGGAGTTGTTTTTGGTGGGTTTATTTCCGAATTGCTTGCCCAAGAAAATCCTGATAACAACAGTGCAGATAGCAATGATATTTTTGCGATTTTTGAAATTGATTTGTTTCTCATTTGGTTATTTTAGTTGAAAGTCTATTTATTGCTTCATTAGGAAGCAATATTAATTGTTTTTTTCCAATATTTGTGAATAAAAAAGATGATTTTTCTCATTATCAGACTTTAAAAGATAAAGTTATAATCATTTTCGTATTTTTACGGCGAATTAAGAATTATGGAGTTTAAAAAAATAATAGAAGAAAAGTCAGCTGGGGCATGGGAAAAGTACATTCCCAATTTGTCAATTGACTGTGTAGTTTTCGGATTTCATAACGCAAGCCTGAAAGTACTTGTTACCAGACTAAAAGATAAAAATGTTTGGGCGCTTCCCGGTGGTTACGTTTTAAAGGAGGAAAACCTTAAAGAGGCTGCCAATAGAATCTTATATCAACGCACAGGAGCTGAGAATATTTATTTGCAGCAATTCAAAGTTTTTAGTGATTTGAATCGTTCTGATGGAGTTTTTGACGATTTTTTGGATACACTTTGGAACAAACAACGATTTCTTTCGGTTGGGTTTTATGCTTTAGTCGATTTCCATGATGTAAACTTAGTTATGGATGATATCTCTGATGCTTGTGAGTGGTTGTCAATTGATGAATTACCGGATTTTATGATGGATCACAAGGAGATTTTCTACAAAGCTTTGGAAACCCTTCGGCAACAATTAAATCGCAAACCAATTGGTTACAACTTATTGCCTGAAAAATTCACGATGCCTGAACTTCAGAAACTTTATGAAATTATTTTGGGCAAGAAACTGAATCGCGGTAATTTCTATAGAAAGATCTTGCGCTATGATATTCTTAAAAAATTAGATGAGAGTAGAAAAGGAGGGGCTCATAAAGCTCCTGACTTGTATGAATTTAATGTTGAGAAATACCAGTTGGCACTGACCAATGGTTTCAATGAGGGTTGGTAGGGTTTAAATAGGATTAGTTTTTTGGATTGGCGCCACGTTTTGCAGCTACCCCACGAAATAATCCAATAGCTATTGTGACTATAGAAGTTTTATAAAAAGTGGAAATAGGTAATCACTTATAGCCATATTTAGTAGTACATTTTAGCTTACTTTAGTTCCCAGATATTCTTTTAAGTAAATTTTCCTTCGGCAAAAAGTCTTCTGATCTCTTTTTTGTCAAATTTCCCTACGCTGGTTTTGTGTACTTCATTTATATAAACATAGTCTTTGGGAATCTGATACTTTACAAAGTCTCTTGATAAAAATTCGATTAATTCTTCATCTGAAACGGCATCTTCATTATTCATCAAGACTATAGAAGCTAAAAGTTTTTCTACCCATTTTTCGCTTGGTATCGCAATTACGGCAGCTTCTTTAACTTTGGGACTCGGTATTAATGCTGATTCCAGCGCGTCACGAAAGATCCATTCACCGCCACTTTTTATTAGGTCTTTAGTTCTGTACTTAATTTCCATATATCCACCTTCATCAATTGTGCCGACATTACCTGTTTTAAACCAAATATCCGCTGTAAAGCTTTCCTGATTATTCGTTTTAAAATAGGAACTTATGGTCCACGCCCCCTTATTTGTAGTGTTCCCATAGTTTTACCGTCTTTTGGAGCCAAAGTCCCTTCATCAGATACGATACTTAATTCTACGCCCTGTAATGCAGTGCCTTGCTTAGCACAAATATCCATTTTTTCGTTTTCTAATAAATAATGATGTTTTGGCTGTATTCGGATTACCGTTCCAAGAGAGGAGGTTTCGGTCATCCCCCAAGCTTGGACACCTTTTATTCCGAAATCTTTTTCAAAACCTTCAAGAAAGCTTTTTGGCAGCGCGGACCCACCAATACGGTATTCTTCGAGAGCTAATTTCTCTGTTGGGGGGATTCATTTTCAGAGCGTGATAGACGCCCAACCATATGGTTGGAACTCCATTGGCTTTAGTCACTTTTTCTTCTACAAGAATTTTAATAATGGCTTCAGGCTGCAAATTAGAAGAGTGGAGTACCTTGTTAGACCCAGACAGCAGACATAAGTATGGAAAACCCCAGGCCATGACATGAAACTGTGGTACAATTAATAAAACAGTATCTCTACTGCTAAAATTCCCTGCATTTGGTGACATAATAGTTGTAGCATGCAAAAATGTAGACTTGTGGGAATATAAACTCCCTTTTGGCAAGCCTGTTGTTCCGCTTGTGTAACACAAACCGCTGGCGTCATTTTCATTTATCGCAGGCCACTTAAAATTTTCTGATTGGTCCCTCAGAAAATCTTCATAATGCATAGTGTTTGGTAAAATGGTCGTGAAATCTTCGGATGCATTTATTAAAACGTAATGTTCCACGGTTTCTAGTAGCGGAGCAATTTTTTCTGAAAGGGGAACCTATGTGGCATCGATAAAAATCACTTTATCTTCTGAATTATTGATAATACACTTTATTTGACTGCTGGGCAATCTAATATTTATGGTGTGACAAACAGCTCCTATGCCAGATATCCCATAGTATAATTCCACATGGGGACCATGATTCCATGCAAAAGTGCCCACCATATCGCCACTTGTGATTCCTAATTTCTGTGTTAATGCATTTGCTAACTTTTTACAGCGCTTATACATATCATCAAAACTATACTCGTTTCGCCTTCCATCCGGTAAATGGTTTATTATTTTTTTATGATGATACGCGCTATTTCCGTACTCAAAAATCATATTTGTTGTGAGCGGATAATCCATTATTAGTCCTTTCATATTAAATTATTTTAATTAATTTATTTTTCTGTTTCTACATAGGAGGTTTATTTTATTGAATGCTATTATTATAAATTCATTAGTCTTTTGCAGGTTTTGAAAACGAATTTTTCTTGGCAAAACTAGAGTACGAATTAAAATGATAGCTGGACCTAATCATCTAAGGACAGGCTATTATTTTCACACATTGTTAGTGGATGCTTGATTAATTGTTATTAGTTCATTGTTTTTTTTAATCAAAAGTAGATGTATAAAAAAGGGAATAAGACTTAATGGGAAATAACGAAAGCCAAATCTATGAGGGTTAGTTACTTTTTGAGTTTAATTTAAGATTTTTGTTTCGGTTTAGCGCTTTTATTTATGCTTTTAGAATTACAATATCTTGATAATCGTTCTCTTTATGATTCAATATATCTTTTTTCCAAAAACCTTCAATTGTATTTAGCTTCTCTAATTCAGCTTGGATTATAAGTTCATCTAATAATGTTTCTTTCAATGCGATATTAGCAGACTTAACTATAGTACTCATTAATCGATAGTCGCCTTTGTTGTAAGGGAATGAAAAATGGTTGTTATTTGCTATCATTTTTTCATTTTTAGCACTATAAATAAAGAAGGTTGAAAGGCAGAGTCCTTCAGGCTTCAGTACGCGCTTTATCTCACAGAGGTAGTTTGCTGTCTCTTTAACAGACAGATGTGTAAACACTGAAAAAAGAAAAACCTTATCAAAAAAATTATCTGGATAAGGAAATTTAAAGTTTTCTGCTTTTATTTTATTATCGTTATATAGGTCGTTATTTAAGGAGACGTAGATAAAATTGAAGTTGGGAAAGTCTTTTTTTATTTTCGAATTACACCATTTTACACCTTTCTCAACCACATCAAACCCTTCATATCGTCCTTTAACGGTCATATATTCAGTTAATGCTACAGCTGTTCTGCCAATTCCACTTCCAACATCAAGAATGGCATCTTGTGGTTTCAACTTAAGATAATGTTTCAGTAATTCCAAATGATGAATCCCTTGTTTTATAAAGTCCCCGGATCCTATGTAAATATCACCTTTTGATGGTTCATATTTATGTTTTGTAACAGTAATCGCTTCCCATATATCGATAGGGAAATAGAAAGCTTTACGAACCACGAGCCGCATATTAGGAGAAAGTATATAATATAATTTTCTTTGTAATTGACTCATTGTTTTCTGTGTTATATTTGTTCATCAATAATTACATTTTCCTTTTTTAGCAATTCCATTATTTTTATATATAAAAGGTTTTCATCAATAGGCTTCGAAATATAATCGTCCATTCCAAATTCTTTGCATTTAAAAACATCTACTGTGGTAACATCGGCTGTTAAGGCGATTATTGGGATTTTAGATTTCATTGTTTTGCGGATGTATTCCGTTGCTTCAAATCCGTTCATTTCAGGCATCTGTAAATCCATCAAAATGATGTCGTAGGTATTGGTTTGCAATTTTTCTATTGCAATTTTTCCGTTTTCTACCACTTCGTAGTCAAATCCAAAATCATTTAAAATAATTTTGATTAATAACTGATTTAATGGCACATCTTCAGCAACTAATACTCGCCGGTTTTTAATCTTTGAATCTAGTGTTTGTATTTCTATACTTTCTTCCGCTCTCATAGTTGTTTTCCCAAAAGGTAGGGTAAAACTAAATCTGGAACCTTCTGCGATCTTGCTTTTAACACTAATAGTTCCTCCTTGGGCTTCTAGTAGCTGTTTGACAATAGCAAGCCCCAATCCTGTTCCGCCATAAGAATTTGAGGTGCTGATTTCCGCCTGTTCAAAGACATTAAAAATTGAATCTATTTTGTTCTCAGCAATGCCAATTCCTGAATCGGTAACACCAAATTCAATTGTAGCATTTTCTTTGTCCTCGCATAGTAATTTGACGTTCAATATAATTGTGCCCTTGTGCGTGAATTTTACCGCATTACTAATAAGATTTAAAAGAATCTGATTCAGTCGAACGGAGTCACCCAATAAGAACAATGGTATTTTGCTGTCGTACTCCTGTACAATCTCTAAATTCTTCTCTTTTATTTTTAGGTCAAATGAATGTAGTATTGCTATTATTGATTTGTGTATTTCAAATGGTTGTTTTTCAAATGTCATTTTACCCGCGTTCACTTTTGCCAAATCCAATATATCGTTGATAAGTACGTTTAATGATACACCACTTGTTTTTATTGCTTGAATATATTCTTTTTGTTTTTCGCCTAATTCTGCTTTTAATAAAACATTTGTAAATCCTAAAATTGAATTTAATGGCGTTCGAATTTCGTGGCTCATATTAGATAAAAACCGTTGTTTGGACTCCGCGGCATTTTCTGCGGATACCTTCGCTTCGGTCAATTCTTTTTCAAATCGTTTCTGCTCCGTAATTACTCTGGCTACGGCTACCGCACCAATTATATTCCCTTTCCCATCTTTATAAACTGAGCCATTAAATAAAACTGGGGTTAGGTTTACATCTTTGATCGTAAGGGGATAATTTGCTACAAAACCATTCTCAAAAACCTCGTTGTATCCTTTGAGTGCTTTTTCTGGGTCTGTGAAATAATTTATAAAGTTTGTGCCTTTCAACTTTTCCCTTGAAATTCCTGTGATTTTTGAACTAGCTTCATTAAAGTCTGTAATTTCTCCTGCTAAACTTATTGTAAACAGTGGGTCAGGACTAGCTTCAATCAAGCTTCGTGCGTATTCATTCAATAATTTTTCCTTAGTGTCAAATAATTCTTGTTGTTTTTTTTCAAGTTCTTTGTTGAGATTCAATAACTGCCTGGTTCTCTTTGTTACTGCTTTTTCCAGTTCCTCCCGTTGTTTTTTCTGGTCGCTAATATCAGTGGTAACACATACCCACATCTTAAGTCTTCCATCCTTATCTTTTATTGGGGATGCAATGTTTAAATGCCATACATAATTCCCTTCGGAATTTTTAAAACGCATTTCCATCACTAAATCAGTTAAGGTAGCTGCTGCATTTTGAAAACGGGTTTGAAATTCTTCCAGTTCATCGGGATGGATAATCTTATGGTATCCAAAATCCCTTAATTCATCAAAACCAAATCCAGAAAAATCTAACCAGCTTTTATTGGTATAGGTAACCTCGCCATTAATATTGGCATTACTGACTTTTGCCGGCATCAGGTTAGCCATTTTTCTAAAATGTTCTTCGCTTGCTTTTAGCGCATCTTGTGCGAGCTTACTTTGATGGATATCTATACCAACACCGATGTACCCCATAAACTCGCCATTGATTAAATAGCGAGGATTAGCCTGAACTGAATGCCACCTGTATTCGCCATCGTGTCTCCTCACCCTTATACCCGGAATAAAATAGGGTTGACGTTTTTCAAAAGCTGGCAAATACATATCCATCACGCCCTCCAAATCATCTGGATGCATCACGCCGCCCCAGGTATTGCCCTTTGCTTGTTCCAAAGGTTGGCCAATGTAATCCAGCCAGTTTTTATTCCAGTAACTTATCGTAGCTTCTTTATCGGGTTCAACGATAAAAATGTGCAATGGAACATTGTCGGCCAAGGAACGAAAACGTTCTTCGCTCTCTCTTAAATTTATATTGTATTCTGCCTGAGGTGTTACTTCATAACCAATAATCGAAATACCTTCGATTGAATTATTTATATCGCGTTGCGCCTGGTAAATAAACGTGTAATAGCTTAATTTCATTTTTCCATTACGCATTACATAGATTGGCTTCTCATTTGCCTCAAAACTAATTCCCGTTGTATATACCTTGTTAAAAATTTCGGCAAAGCCCTGTTCAATTAATTCGGGCACT
>JBLIHD010000078.1:0-7581 GCA_047636335.1 Flavobacterium sp. | reverse complement strand
CTTAACTCTTCCTTGAATTTCTCGAACTCAGCAGCAATATCTTTTTGCTTTTCCAGCAAATTTTCCATCCCGCTATCCGATAATTTGTCTTGCTTCTCCGAAAGTTTCTCCAACTTCTCCGCCAATTGCTCCGCTTTTTTCTCCACGTAATACTTCTTGGTAAGCTCAACCAATTGGGCCAAATTCTTAATTTGGTTTTTACTATTCTGCTTGAATCTGTCCAATTTATTCAGCAGGTCTTCATTCTTTATTTTGTCATTCAATTCCTTTAATTCATCCAGCAGTTTCTGATTCTTTTCCAAATCTTTATTTGCATTCTCCAGACGTTCCTTCAAATCTTCTTTGAACTCATCTTTTGAATACGATTTAAATTCATCCAAATTTTTCTTCATTCTATCCGTGAACTCTTTCATCATTTCATCCTGCTTTTTTTGCTGCTGAATAAAATCTTTCACATTTTGTTGCTCTTTAAATTCAAATTGACTTTTCTCTTTACCAGCTTTCTGCAACTTTTCTATTTCGGCGATTTGTTTGTCTTGTGTTTTCAAAGACTTTTGCAAGCTGTTTATATTCTCATTTTGCTGTTGAAACACTTCGTCCTGCTTTTCTTCATCGGTTTCAATTCGATCAGAGAACACCGATGACCTACTGCTTTTGTTTCTGTGAATGGCATCATTGTCAAAAACCTCAAAATAATATTCATAGGAAACTCCCTGATCCACGGGTAACATCCCAGGGAACGAGAATACAAATTGCTGAAAAGTGGTAGGCTTAACCACAACTATTCCACGTCTAGATAATTCCGGTTTGTTCCTCGGATAATAAACAACCTGCAGTTTAGATACCCCATAATCATCTGCAACCTGACCCACAACATAATTCTTAGCCGCCTTTAAACTGTCAGGAGCATTGTTTACCTGTATAGAAGGATACTGATCCTTGATAACTGACAGTTGATAATTAAGCTTTTCATAGTCCTCTACCCTATTATTTGACGTAATAACTTGATAATCTGTGTTTTGAAAAACACCCTTAACTAATGTAAAGACATGATCGGCTTTTTCAAAAGGAAGAACTACTTTTTCCGCCCTCCACTCCACCTTTTGTGTTGCATCAGTGTCAATCCTCCAAGTCACCCGAGTGCCCTCCGGAATAACTGCATTGCCTGTTCCTTTTACAGACTCGGGCTTCCTATTTAAATAAGACGGAAAATACAAATCCATTTTGAAGTTAGAAATCGAAGGGACTTTAATCACCTTTAATCTGTAATCTCTAGAGGAAACCGAATTCCCTTTTAAGTAAAAGGAAAGGTCATTACTAGGTTTTTCAATTTTAAACTGAAATTCACCCGCGGAAATATTTTCTAAAAAATAACTTTCATCATCAATAAATATCATCACATTTTCTGGAACGACTTTACCAACCGTTTTTAGTTCAAGAATAAAGTCCTTGTTCTGCTCGGTTTGCAAATTGGCGTTAAGTACAACAAATTCGAAAGGAGCCGGCGCGAAAAAATTAGTATTAAAATGGACTACCCTATTTAAACTCTGAGAAATCATTTCATTATTTCCCGTTAAATAAAAGACGGAAAAAGACAAAATCGGAACCAGGGCTAATGGCAAATACTTTTTGTTAGATTTAAAATCAATGGCACTACTAAAAGGGATTGGCTGCAATGCGTTTGCTTTTTGATCAATCGAAGCCTCTAACAATTCTGATTTATTCTGATTACCACCAGAATCTGCCAGCTGCAGAAAATTAGTCAATGTGTCATTGACATCAGCAAAGTGCTTTCCTATAATTGTCGAGGCCTGATCGTAATCTATACCTTTCTGGAACTTAAAAAGTTTAAACATCGGAAACATAATAAAACGGAACAGCAGAAAAACCTCTACTCCAACAAATGTCCAAAACAATACTGTCCGTCCCATTGGCTTCAGCCAAAGAAAATATTCTACGAAAAGGGTAAATAAAAAATACAACAGTCCCAAACCGATAAAGAACACTATTCCTCGTATCAATTCATTGACGTAAAACTTTTTGATAAAAGCTTCTAACTTTAAATAAATAATATTTGCTGCTTCCACTATTTATATGGCTTTTTATAACGACTAAATGTAGCAATTTATATGATTAAAGAAAAATTAAAATAAGTGCATTTCAACCAATGTAAAATTATCCCCTTTTCAAATAATCCGTTTAGCGTTGGATTTGTATCTTTGAACCAAAATTTATAAAAAATGTCGAAGCAAGTTCGAGTGCGTTTTGCACCAAGTCCTACCGGACCTTTACATATCGGCGGTGTTCGTACCGCATTATTTAATTATTTGTTTGCCAAAAAAAATGGCGGTACTTTTTATCTAAGAATTGAAGATACCGACCAGAATCGTTATGTTCCTGGAGCCGAAGGATACATTATGGAAGCTTTGCAATGGTTAGGAATTGCTCCTGATGAAACCATTGAAAAAAACGAAAAATTTGGCCCTTACCGCCAGAGCGAAAGAAAATATTTGTATAAAGAATATGCCGACCAATTAATCCATTCAGGTTGGGCGTATTATGCTTTTGATACTCCGGAAGATTTAGACGCCTTTAGAAAATCTGAAGAAGAGCAAGGAAAAACATTTATATACAACCATACTAACAGAGAGATACTGGATACTTCCTTAATTATTTCTACAGAAGAAACGGCAAAACGAATTGCCAATGGAGAGCATTTTGTAATACGTTTCAAAACTCCTGTAGACGAAACCTTGCATTTGCAAGATATCATCCGTGGTGAAGTGAAATTTGACACTAATCTATTGGACGATAAAGTTTTATTCAAGAGCGATGGTATGCCAACTTATCATTTGGCTAATATTGTCGATGACCATTTAATGGAAACTTCGCATGTTATTCGTGGGGAAGAATGGTTGCCCTCTATGCCGTTACACGTTTTACTATACAGAGCCTTTGGTTGGGAAGCTCCGGAATTTGCGCATCTGCCATTAATTTTGAAACCTGTTGGAAACGGAAAACTATCAAAACGGGACGGAGACAAATTAGGCTTCCCTGTATTTCCATTGGAATGGAAAACTGAAGAAGGAATTTCATCAGGCTATAGAGAGAAAGGGTTCTTCCCTGAAGCCGTTGTTAACTTTTTGGCCTTATTGGGATGGAATGACGGCACGGACATGGAATTATATACTTTGGAAGAGTTAGTGGAAGCTTTTGATTTAAACAGAGTCCATAAAGCCGGAGCAAAATTTGATCCGGAAAAAAACAAATGGTTCAATCACCAATATTTAATAAAACAAAAAGACGCAGATTTAGCAAACACCTTCGCTCCTATCGTTACTTCAAAAGGAATTACGGTACCTGAAGATATGCTGATAAAAATTGTTTCTTTAATTAAAGAAAGAGCTCATTTTGTCTCTGAATTCTGGGAATTAAGTGATTTCTTTTTTGTGGCTCCAACGGAGTATGATGCTAAAGCCACTAAAAACTGGAAAGCGGAAACACCGGCATTAATGCAGGAATTGATATCCGTTGTGGAGGAAATAAACGATTTTACTTCGATGAATATCGAAACTATCGTGAAAAACTGGATGACGAAAAATGAAATTGGTATGGGTAAAGTAATGCAACCCTTCCGTTTGAGTTTGGTCGGCGCCCTTAAAGGTCCTCACCTATTTGATATCGTTGAAGTGATTGGAAAAGAAGAAACCATCAAAAGAATTCAAAAAGCTGTAGCAAGTTTATAAAAACAAAAAAGCTTCCGCCGTGGCGGAAGCTTTTCAATTATAAATAAAGAATAATATTGCCGTTTAGTATACCTGGATTTCCTTTAAAATCATAACCCAAATTTTTAGAGTTCAGATTTTCTAGCATATTGTTGATTCCATACTGATAGCATATATTAAAACGAAAATGTTTTACCCCGGCAGTTACCCCTACGGCTGGATAGAAGTTAAATTTTGAAATGTCCTGAATATCCTTAACAAGCAAAGTGGTTCCTGAAATATTGTTGTTTTCTTTATCATACTCAGATTTGAATTTACCGCCTACCTGAACAATTGGGCCAAACTCAATACTCAAAATATGCTCAATAAGCCTGTAACTTAATTGTAATGAAATTTGGGCCGAAGCCAATTTTAGATTTACATCTTCATTTGCCAAAAACTTGCTATTTGTAGCAACGGTAAAATTGTTTTCACTAAACTGAATACCGTAAACCATATCCCAATTATTGTAAAAATTACCTCTTATTGAAAGTCCGCCATTCCATCCCAATTCAGGTTTAGTTTGAAAATTCTTTGTATTCAAGGTAAACTGGTTTACACCTATATTAATTCCGATTCTGTTCGAATCCCTATAACCATATTGCGCACTCACTGTGAATGAGATCAATAGTAAAACAAAGGTCGTGTATAGCTTTTTCATATAATGATATTAATCTGACGCAAACCTAAAGTTTTTTTGTAATTTAACAGTGATTTTTAAACTAAATTATATAATTATGAACATTGCATTACTTATTATTCTTATTTTTGGGTTCTTTATCTTACTATCATCATTTTTTACTGTGAAACAACAAACCTCCGTAATAATAGAGCGTTTTGGCAAGTTTCACAGTGTAAGAGAATCTGGATTACAATTAAAAATTCCTTTAATTGATAGAGTTGCCGGTCGTGTCAATTTAAAAATTCAGCAGCTGGATGTTATCATCGAAACCAAAACGAAAGATAACGTATTTGTGAAACTTAAAGTTTCCGTACAGTTTATGGTTATTAAAGACACCGTTTATGATGCCTTTTACAAACTGGAATATGCACACGATCAAATTACGTCTTACGTTTTTGATGTCGTTCGTGCCGAAGTTCCCAAGTTGAAACTGGATGATGTTTTTGAAAGAAAAGATGATATCGCCATCGCCGTAAAAAGTGAATTGAATGAGGCAATGACAACTTACGGTTATACGATAATTAATACTTTAGTTACCGATATAGATCCAGACATTCAGGTTAAAAATGCCATGAACCGGATTAATGCAGCTGACAGGGAGAAAACGGTAGCTGAGTTTGAAGCAGAAGCGTCAAGAATCAGAATCGTGGCCAAAGCCAAAGCAGAGGCGGAAAGCAAACGTCTGCAAGGACAAGGTATTGCCGATCAAAGAAGAGAGATTGCAAGAGGGTTGGTGGAAAGTGTGGATGTGTTGAACAGAGTTGGAATAAACTCACAGGAAGCCTCTGCCCTTATTGTGGTAACACAACATTATGATACTTTACAAGCCATAGGTGCCGACACTAATTCAAATTTAATTTTATTACCAAATTCACCGCAAGCAGGAAGCGAAATGCTAAATAATATGGTAGCATCCTTTAGTGCATCAAACCAAGTGGGCGAAATGATGAAAAAAACAAGTAGGAAGCAAGCTAAAAAAGAAGCCAAAGAAGTTGAATCCGCAAAGGAAGAAGGTCTTGAAGAAGAAGAAGAAATATAATAGCAATAAAAAAGAGGCTTATCAGCCTCTTTTTTTAAATATCCATTTGCTAACAAACGGAAATGCTAAACTTATAATCTTACCATACGGTCCAGGAATATTAGGCATATACGACCCTATGATACTTTTTACTATATTTTTAGGAGCCAAATTGTCTTTAGTCTGTTGAATTCCATAAACTAGCTTTTGATAACTGATTTCTTTTTCAATTTTTAATATCTCCAGTTCCCTGTCAATCTGGGCATAAGACGAGTATTTTTTTGTTCCCATAATTTAATCGTTAAAAAATATTTCTGAGAATTTTTCTAAAATTGGCCCTTCAACGATTTTATCTTTAATAAAAAATAATATAATTGTGAAGAAAAGATAAATCCCCCCAACAATTAAAAAACCATATGGATAACTATTTAAATAGTTTCCAATAGCAAAGGCGACTGCAAATGAGCAAAATAATAAAATCATGACTATACATAATGATATTAATGAAATCTTTAAAATTGCAGTGGTCGATTTCATCGCCATTTTGAAACTTCGCAATTTATAATACTCAAGATTGTTTTCTATATAATTATGAACTTGTTCTTGAATATATTCGCTATTTTCTTTTAGTTCCTCAAAAGCCATATTTTAATTTTTTAAAATTCTAATTCCCTTATTTTTGAATCTTGGCATTTTGTTCTTTCAACTCAGTAAGTTTTCCTTCAAGCAAAGAAATTACATCCTCTTTTTTATGACTCATATCAGAAATAATATTTACGTACGTTTCTTCTAAATCTAACTTGGCAGCGGATAGTTTATGTTTCATTTCAGACGTCAAGCCTTCATATTTAAGATCCAAATCTTTTTTGGCATCTTTATAACCATCTTTTAGTTTTTCTCTAGTTTTTTCCCCTTTAGCCGGCGCAAATAAAATTCCTATTCCAGCTCCTATTGCTATTCCTCCGATTAGGGCTACTAAAGTATTTCCTGCATTATTTGACATATTATTCAATTTTAGTTATTAATAATTTAAAAATACAATTTTTATGAACACGGTCTTGTTAACAAGCCGTTAAAGTCATCTATGACGAAGTTAAAACTTAAAATGAAGACAATTGCGGCCATAAATACTAGAGAACTATATATCTAAAGGAAAAGTCATAAAAGCATTTTAAAACAGCTATATAAGAGCAGTTTTTAATTACTAAATCTTATGTTGAATCTAAAAACAATAGGATATTGCAATAATAATAAAACGCCTCAAAAAGACGTTTTTAATATTATTAAAATCTATACTACGAAACGAGGCTTTAAATACTTAAGTCATTTAATAAACCTAAAACATTTTCATTTATTTCCGTGTTTTTCAATTCTGAAAGTTGGGTTTTGAAATGCTCGAAATTAATACTGTCATTTTTTAAGTTCTGAATCGCCAAAATCCGAACTGGAGCCAATTGACTTTTCAATGACATCGAAAAAAATTTTGTGACTATTTCCAATTCAATATCTTTTGTTTGAACTTTATCAGAATTTGCCAAAATCAAATTAGCGAACAATAATGAGTTGTTATCATTTTTTACATTCTTGACAACGGTCTGATTTAACAAACTAAAATTGTCAATACTTTTTATGTTGTCAACAATGTTTTTTAATAAAATAGTAGCATTACTCTCCTGCTTCTCTTTGACATATTTATTGATTTCTTTTTGCGTATTCATCAATAAATTACCTTCCTTCTTACCTTTCTCTTCCCAAGCATCTTTCAATCCCACCGTTTTATTGAAGACTAATTTTCCTTCTTTACTGTCTTTATCCACATTAAAATAACCAAGACGTTGAAATTGGAATTTCTCTCCAGAACTAGCAGTTACCAGACTAGGTTCCACAAATCCTTTTACGATTTCAAGAGAATTTGCATTTTTAAATTCAAGAAAGTTCTTCTCTTTATGGCTGTCTGGCGCCTCATCAGTAAACAAACGATCATAAAGACGCACTTCTGCCTCAATAGCGTGTTGCAATGAAACCCAATGCAAAGTACCCGCTACTTTTCTTTGGGAAGCTATACTCCCGCTACCGCTTCGGCTGTCTTCGTCATAAGTGACATGGATTTCCGTAAT
>JBLIHD010000077.1:0-7681 GCA_047636335.1 Flavobacterium sp. | reverse complement strand
TCAGATCTAAATTCGATATTTGAAGTTCTGGGTCATTTAACCGTCTTTCAAAATCCTGAAGATTTCTGGAATCCCCAAAAATATCGGTTACAGCTCGTAAGTCTAAATTATCACTAATTTCGTCGCTCATAGCATTCACCCTAGTTCTATTTTGCCCATGAATTTGCATCACAAAAAAGGAAGTCATAAGACTCAATAATAGTATTTTAGTTTTCATAATTATTGTATTAAAATATAACAATTTAGAATATCCAATTACTGTGCCAATTAATTTTAAGTTCATTTGTCATTCCTGTAATTAATTGTAAATTAGCTTCAAATAAACAGATAATGACAAAAAAAATATTTTTAATAGTATTATTTTTTTTTAGTTTAAATTCATGTAAAACAGGTGTTTACGAAAAAAAAAGTAAGGATGAGATTATTTATAAGGCGGTTGTAATCGATACGCTGTTTCAGGACAATATAAGTATCAGAGCCATAGTTGTTGACGAAAATAAAATTTGGTACGCGGGAAATAAATCAAGATTTGGTTTTTACGATTTGAAAACAAAATCGAAATTTCAAAAAAACATAGATGATGAAGGTTTAAAGTTGGAATTCAGAAGCAATGCACAAACGGCGAATGCTGTTTTTTTATTGAGTGTAGCCAATCCCGCATCACTTTACAAGGTCTCTAAAAAAGATTTCACAACGAAATTAGTGTATCATGAAAATCATGAAAAGGTATTTTATGACAGTATGAAATTTTGGAATGACAAAGAGGGGATCGCGATGGGTGACCCCATAACGGATTGTCTTTCCTTAATAGTTACGAGAGACGGCGGAAACTCCTGGAACAAAATCCCGGCTGATAAATTACCAAAAATTGCCGATGGTGAAGCCGCTTTTGCTGCAAGCAACACCAATATAGTGATAAAAGGAAACAACACCTGGGTTGTTTCTGGCGGTAAAAAAGCGAGGGTTTTCTATTCTCCTGATAAAGGTAAGACGTGGGATGTATACGATACACCCATAGTGCAAGGCAAGGCAATGGCAGGTATATTTACGGCTGATTTTTATGATTCCCAAAGAGGATTTGTTGCAGGTGGGGACTATGAAGCGCTAAATCAAAATTTCGGAAATAAAGCTATAACATTTGACGGGGGGAAAAACTGGGAACTAGTTGCTGAAAACCAAGGTTTCGGATACGCCTCATGTGTTCAATACATTCCTCATAGCAATGGGAAATCACTTGTTAGTGTAGGGGCTTCGGGACTACATTACTCCTACGATGGCGGGCATTCATGGGAACAGCTGGCCGCTGATCGAGACCTTTTTACAATACAGTTTTTAGACAACCATACTGCAGTTGCTGCAGGAAAAAATAAAATGATTAGGATTAAATTTTTAAGATAAAATAACAACCCAATCCAATAATTTCAATTAATGGATTGGGTTTTTTCAATATAAGTAGAGTGAGATATTATTTTCTGTTTGCTCTGTCTCTGTATTGGTGTAATAATTTTCTGTTGAAACCTTCTTCAGAAACTCTTAGCTTTATGATCTTTACCGCAGGAAGCACTTTTTGTAGATTCTTCATATAGTTTTTTCGTAATAGAAACAATTCTTCATCTGTACTTTCCATTTGCATCAGTAAGAGGCTCGCTTCCTTTTCGCTCATTTCATCCAAAGCTGCCTCATTCATTCGGTTCTTGTAAGCTTTCATTTTCAAATGTCTTATTTCGAACTGTTTGTCATCGAAGGTATTGTAAACAGGCCAAAATTTTTCGGCTTCTTTAGTGGTTAAGTCTAATTCAGTGGTCAGAAAAGCCACTTTTAAAGCTTTTATTTGTTCTTTTTTTTCTTTCATGTTTTCGCCTTGAGCGTAGAAATTAAAAGAGCTGATTAGCAAAAGTATCGGGAGTATTTTTTTGATGTTCATTTTTTCGTGTTATTTTATATGCGTCTCAAAGATTAAAAAAAAACCTTCTTTTTAACCCTGTTTATTCGTTTAGGAGCTGCTCCAAATCAGGATTGTTAGCCAGGATGTCTTCAATGGTTTTGTCTTCCAGCACAACCGTTGTATTCATATTGTCAATATCTTCTGACTCTAACGCGTTTATTAAATCATACTGGGTCATGCTGGTTTGATAGCTTAAGTAGTTTTCCAAGGCTGCAGCGTCCAATTCCTTGTTGTCTGTAGAATTATAGGATACAGGGACCATCAATGCAATAATGAAAATGGCGGCTGCGATCATAAGCAACCTTTTCCTTTTCTTAAAAATCGAAACTACCTTTGGTTCATTCCCGGGTAAATTCCGCATTACATTTTCTGAAAAATTCTCAAAGTAATGGTCAGGGGTCTTAAATCCAGACTCGATTTTCGGATTGTTTTCTAATTTAAATGCTTTCATAATAATGATTAGACTTAATTATTGTAAAAAGGTTTAATTGGCCATAACAAAGACTTCTATTTTCTTTACTGCATGATGATAGGAGGCCTTTAAGGCGCCCACCGAGGTCCCTAAAATTTCAGATATTTCTTCATATTTCAGTTCTTCAAAATATTTCATTTTAAAAACCAATTGTTGCTTTTCAGGAAGGGCTGCAATCGCTTTGTATAATTTAATTTGAACTTCATCTCCATCAAAATAAGGATCTGATTTAAGGTTGTCTATAGTTTTATTCTGCAACGCCTCAGAGGAAATTCCATTTTTTTTTGCTTTTTGACCTATAAAACTAAGCGCTTCGTTTGTAGCGATGCGGTACATCCATGAAAAAATTTTGCTTTCCCCTTTGAAGTTTTTTAAATGTTGAAATACTTTTATAAACGTGTTTTGTAAGACATCATCTGTATCATCGTGATTCAACACTATATTACGTATGTGGTTGTATAAAGGCTTTTGATAACATGACAAGAGTTTATGAAACGCTTCATTTTGCGTTTTCGGATTCAATAACTTTTGAATAAATTCCTCTTCTTCTGGCAAAGCTATTATTTATGGAATTAGAATGGAATTTATCGAATAGGTTTAACCACTTAAAAAAAATTAAAATTCAGACGGTTCTTCGTCTTTAACTTTGGGTTGAGTCGTTTTCTTGGCGGCGCTTGTTTTTATTGGTGCTTTGATGATTTTTGCGGTTTCGGCGTCACTCGGTGCCGCCTGTTCTGCAGATGGCTCCGTAATTTTTGTGGCAGCAGGGGTATATGTTTTTGCAGGCACTACTTTTGGTTGTACAGGGACGTAAATTTCGGTAACCCATTTTGAAGGGTTTTTTATGTCGACTTTAGCGGTAGAATAGATTTCTATGTGCGAAAAAACCGGGTTTGCCGTAAGTTGGTTTTTGTTAAGGTATTGTATCGTCTTGTCATACCCTTTTTTGTTATGGGATATGTCGCCAATCACAGTAGTTTGCACCCCTTCAAACGCTGCCAATTTTCCTGACAGGAGGTCGCTTCCCGCGCTTGTGAATATTTCGTTTTTTATTGGAATGCAAATGGACACTTTTGCCAGTCCGCTGATGACGTCATAAGTGTGGTAAATCACAAATGGTTTTCCGCTGGTTTCGACATTATTTTTGCTGCAAAAAGCTTCAAGTTTAGGGATTACAATTTTAAAGTTTTTGTTGATTTTTGCTATTTCAGAGGTGAAAGTCTGACTCAAATAAAAGCTTTGTGATTTTTTAACCAAACCATTTACTTTTATGGAAAAAGTGTTTATTTCATAATCAAGAGCCTTGTCTAAATTGGCTAGACTTTTTTCATACATTGTGCCTATAACCTTGTCGACACCTCCATTCAAAGCGGCATAGATTTTAAAGAAAAAACTCATTTTCCCATTTGATTTCCAGCTGACTTTTGTGCCACCAACGGTATCCGTGAAACTCCATGACACGGCAGCCGTTGTGCCGTTGTAATCCATTTTTTGGGATATGCTGTCGTTTTCTTTTACAAAGACGGTACGCATCTGTCCATCGCCCTCTTTGCCTTCCCAAGAATAGGAAGCCCCTGTGCCAATTGTTTTTTGTGGATATGAAATTTTTATTTCAGTATTTTCTACTGTCCAACTTGCAAAATCTCCCCAGTTTTTGTAGTCATTTACGTAATTGTAAACTGCTGGCTTTGGTGAATTGATAAATTTACTTCTTTCAACATTAAAATCACTTTTTTGTGTAGCCATAAAAATGGATAGTGCCACTAAACTCAGTAATAATAATAGAAATATGTATTTTAAAATCCTCATAATAAATAGGTTGTTTTCGGTAGTAAAGTTAGAATTTTTATTAATATGTAAGACGAATCATAAAGAAATTATGGGTAGGTTAGTTTTTCTAGTTAGATTATCTTTTTTGTGGGTTTGATTCTATTTCCATAATAGCCACTAGTAACGTATCCTGCTAAGGCACTGCTACAGATGTATATCGATTTTGTTTGTATGTAAATTTTGCGTTTTTGTCAATAGAGAGGCGATATGAATGTGTTTTTTTATTGTTTCTTTAAAGAATATGTATATTTACGGAATAATAGTTTAATTAATTTTTAAAATCATAATAATGAAATTACTTAGAATCACAGGTATTTTTATGGCTCTAGCGGTTTCTACTGCTTGTAATGCACAAGTGGAAAAAACAACAGACGTAAATAAAAAAGATAATGCCGCTTTTGAATACTTGGTCGAACAATTTTCCGATATAAAAGTGTTGCGTTACCAAATTCCGGGTTGGGAAGACCTAACTCTTAAGGAGCAAAAATTGGTCTATTACCTTACGCAAGCTGGAACCTCGGGGCGTGATATCATGTGGGATCAAAATTACAGATACAATCTGAAAATCAGGAAAGCGTTAGAACATGTCTATCAAAATTACAAAGGCGACAAATCCACTAAAGATTGGGCAAACTTTGAAATTTACCTAAAAAGAGTTTGGTTTTCTAACGGAATCCACCATCATTATTCAAACGAGAAAATCAAGCCTGATTTCTCCGAAGCGTATTTTGCGGTTTTGATGAAAGAAACAAAAACGGAATTAGCAGCTAGTATTGTTGCCATTTTATTTAACGACATCGACTCCAAAAAAGTGAATTTGGATGAATCTAAAGGATTGTTGGCCGGTTCTGCCATCAATTTTTATGATAAAGGCATCACTTTAAAAGAAGCGGAAGATTTTTACGCTAAAAAGACAAGTCCGAATCCTAAAAAACCATATTCTTTTGGTCTAAACTCTAAATTGGTTCGTAACGAAAAGGGTCAGTTAGAAGAAAAAGTATGGAAAAGCAATGGAATGTATGGAAAAGCTATAGATAAAATTATTTATTGGTTAGAGAAGGCTAAAAGTGTCGCAGAGAATAAAAGCCAAGGCGATGCTCTAGGGTTGTTGATCTCTTATTACAAAACGGGAAGTCTGAAGACTTGGGATGCATACAACATCGCTTGGTTAGCCGCGACTGAAGGTAATATTGATTATATCAACAGTTTTATCGAAGTTTACAATGATCCTTTGGGATACAGAGGTTCTTATGAAGGAATCGTTCAGATTAAAGATTTCGACATGTCGAAGAAAATGGAAGTCGTTTCAGGTAATGCACAATGGTTTGAAGACAACTCTCCGCTGATGCCACAACACAAAAAGAAGAATGTGGTGGGCGTTTCTTACAAAACGGTAATTGTTGCGGGTGAATCCGGTGATTCCTCACCAAGCACGCCGATAGGGGTGAACCTTCCAAATGCAGATTGGATCCGTGCCGGTCATGGTTCAAAATCAGTTTCATTAGGAAACATAATCGACTCGTATTCTAAAGTGGGCGGAAAAGGGAAGTTGCAGGAATTTGCAAACGATGAAGCGGAAGTCGCTTTAGCGGAAAAATATGGTGAGATAGGTGATAAGTTACATACTGCATTGCACGAAGTGGTTGGTCATGCTTCAGGACAAATTAATTCTGGTGTGGGAACTCCTAAAGAAACTTTGAAAAGCTATGCCTCTACCCTTGAAGAGGGAAGAGCTGATTTAGTAGGCTTGTATTATTTATACAATTCGAAAATTCAAGAATTAGGTCTAGTGGACGATTGGAAGAAAACAGGTATGGAATCTTATGATAGTTATATCCGTAATGGATTAATGACGCAGCTATTCCGTTTAGAGTTGGGTGCCAATATTGAAGAAGCCCATATGAGAAACCGTCAATGGGTGAGCGCTTGGGCATTCGAAAAAGGGTTAAAGGACAACGTAATTGAAAAATTAAGCCGTAATGGTAAAACGTATTTCAATATTGCCAATTATGAAAAACTACATGATTTGTTTGGACAATTATTGCGTGAAGTGCAACGAATCAAGTCAGAAGGGGATTATGAAGCTGGTAAAGCTTTGGTCGAAAATTATGGCGTAAAAGTGGACCAGAAACTCCATGCGGAAGTTCTGGAGCGTAACAAACAATTCTCTTCGGCAGCATATAGTGGTTTTGTGAACCCTTTATTAGTTCCTAAAATGGATGAAAAAGAAACAATCATCTCGATAGAGGTCAAACAACCGAGTTCATTCGCAGAACAAATGTTGTATTATTCAAAAAACTTTTCTTTTTTACCCCTCACAAATTAGGAAAATTTAATCCTTTTAAAACAAACAAAAGGCCACTTCACGTGGCCTTTTGTTTGTTTTAAAAGGAAAAACTACCTTTTAAAATACACTTTTATCACAAATAGAATCCCAATAAAAAGGAAGAAAGCGATCAGAATCTTATAACTTCCTTTATAAAATAGTTTGTGTAATTTCACATCTTTTCGGTAGGCATAAATCATTGCGATAACAAAAGCAATAAAAAAAAAGCCTGCAAATACCAATTGTCCTTGACTAAACATAGTTTGATTTATTTTGAGCAAATTTAGCTAATTGTTTAGAAATAGTTGCTAATTTGCCTTTTCATTTAATATAATTTAATTATGCAAAAGCAAATAGATTCAGTCAAGCAATTTCATATGGCATTTAAAATAGGGTATAGTGAAACTCCAGTAGCGGATTTGGGTGAAAGCAAAAGCACACTTCGCTACCATTTGATGAAGGAAGAGAATGAAGAATACCTCGAGGCGGTTCAAAATAATGATTTAGTCGAAATTGCCGATGCCCTGGGTGATATGATGTACGTTCTATTAGGAACTATCTTAGAACACGGCTTGCAGCATAAAATAGAAGCAATTTTTGACGAAATTCAACGAAGCAATATGAGTAAATTAGATGAAGAGGGAAATCCTATTTCTCGTGAAGATGGAAAGATAATTAAGGGGACCAATTATTTTAAGCCTGATTTCTCCAAAATACTCAAATAGTTTACGAAAACTGATGTTATGTTACAACTGTCCGTAGTCAGCTATTTGAGGACAAAGAAGGGAATGCATATTCGATTACCCTTGCGTAATCTCAAATAAGAGAATAAAAAAAGGTGATTTTCAATTTGAAAATCACCTTTTTTTATTTGGAATAATTATAACTAAATCTTCACTGTCCAACCAAAAGTATCTTCAGCAAGTTTGTGCTGTATGTTTGTCAATTTGTCTTTCAATTGAGAAGCATAAGAGTTTTCAATTTTAGGCAATTCATGATAAACATCTTGGTATGAAAATCCAATAATCGGGTTAACTACAGCAGCCGTACCTGCACCAAAAATCTCTTTTAGAGTACCGTTTTTAGATGCTTCAACTAATTCAGATAC
>JBLIHD010000076.1:0-7693 GCA_047636335.1 Flavobacterium sp. | reverse complement strand
TGCTTCATTTAGTCCAGTTATAGCGGTGCCATTAAGCGTATTGTCGTCATTCACATAACTTAACGGATGACTGGGAGATATAGCAATAAAATCATTAAACTCTCCCTGAGGATCAACTTTTCCGGGTCTGTTGGCCAGATTAACTTTTGAGAAATCGAGTGTATAGTTCACAAAACCTTTGTCGCCTACTGTAGAGCCATTATTCAAAGTAATCCCCACTATTTGACCATCACCCTCAGTGGTAATTCCAGTATTTAGCTTTATGGTGCCTTTACCGGTTCTCTTTTTTAGAATAATATTTATAACCCCAGCTATTGCGTCAGAGCCGTATTGGGCCGATGCACCATCCCTAAGAATCTCTATATTTTCGATGGCATCAATTGGAATGGCAGAAAGGTCTGAGCCAGTTTCCCCTTGACCTGGAGATGTTTGAACATAGAGTAAAGAGCTTAAGTTTTTCCGTTTTCCATTGATAAGAATTAATGTTCTGCTGGGGCCCATATTTCTTATTTCATAGGGGTCAAGTAAGGAAGTGGCATCATTTACGGGTGTTTGAACCGTGTTAAAAGAGGGTATTTTGTATTGTAATGCTTTGTCAAAAGTTATTTGCCCAGTCGAAGTCAGGTCTTCAAATGATAATATATCTATTGGGAGTGCGGTCGTTATATTGCTTCTTGGAGCGCTTCTTGTTCCTGTGACCACCACTTCATTGGGGTTTAGTCCGCCTTCTTCGGACAAAATGACATTTAGAATACTTTCAGTCGTGCCATATTCCTGTTTAGGATAACTATAGTAGCTAAAGACTAAATTAGCTCCCTCGTTAACGGTAATAACATATGCCCCGTTGATATCGGCAGAGGCGCTGTTACTTGTCCCTTTTTCGGTTACATTAGCCCCCGACAGACCTGCGCCGGCATTATCTAATACATAGCCTGAGATTGTTTTTTGGGCAAACAGGGAGCTTATGTTTAGTATCAAAAATAGTAAAACAAATTTTTTCATAATCAGTTTATATTTGTCGCTGAGATTTGAAATCAATTGCAACATATTAATGGTATGAAATTCATATTTGGTCAGTTGATAAACCAGTTTTTTTAAGTACCGTGTAAAAGGAATAGTTACGAAATCAAAAGGATACTCTCTTTCTTTTCATAATCGACGGCTACGGTTGTTTATGATTCACTTTGTAATCCTTAAAAATTATCCAGACACGGTTAATAGATCTAGTATGAAATCGTAAGTGTTTTTTACCTGGATGTAAAGTTTTATAACTGCCATATAAGCTTTTTCTACGCAAAATAAGGTGGTGTAATTACCTTTTTACTAGTCTATACTTTTTCTGTAATTCGAGTTGCTTTTGTAGGTGTAAAGCTGATAGACCTAGAATTATATTTAAAAGAGATCCTTAATTTAAATTTAAAAAGGAATCCATTGCATTAACATTAAATAATGCAAACAATTGAAATTCAGAACATAAATTCGGAATAGGGCTTAGTAAAGCTAATAAAAAAATAATAATTGGCTTAAAATAATTTTGATTTTTTTAATTAAGACGCAGCTCGTGTATCTTCTTAAGTTAATCCTGTGTTAGGATTTATAGGAACAACAATAAGGAAGTTGTTATTTATGCCTTTTAAGTTAAGGTTCATAAAGGCATATTGTTTAGTTCTTGATGGGAATAGCAATCGTAATCACTATAATTTTAGCGGGTTTTTGCCTTATTAAAAAGAATTTTATAGTCCGAAAAGTAAATGAAATTGCGACCGTAATACAAGCTGGGAGAGCTTTAATCGTGTTGTGGAAGAAAAAAAAGGTTTTCAAATGAAAACCTTTTTTAAATAAATAATATCCAGTTAAAATTTTGCGCCAACTGAAAGGTAGAATGTTTGGGCTTCGCCAGGTAAGATTCCAGGTCCAGGATAACCGCTAGCTCTGCGGGTTGCATACTGCTCATTAAACACATTATTGATTCCTGCCTTCAGGTTGTAATTCTTAAAGAATTTATATTCAGTTGATAAATCAAAGACATGATACTCGTCTAGCAAACCTGTTACACCATTAGCAGAAGGGGCTGTGGTATTATTTGCATCTGTATAAATTCTACCAGATATGCGATATTGCATTGTGGTCGAAAATTGATTATTGCTCCATGAAAGTCCTAAATTGTGAATATATCTTGGAGCATTTTCTACTCGGTTGCCCGAAAGGTTGGTTTTGGTAATGGTAGCATTTGAGCCCGTTCCTGATGAAGTGAAGGTTTGAAAATCTCTATAGCGACTATCAATAAAACTCATAGAAGCAAAAAAGTCTACGCTACCATATCTTTTATCCATGTCAAATAATTTGGTGACATTCAAATTAAAAAAACTTTCAATCCCTTTGTTTACAGTTTCTCCTAAATTGGTTCTGAAAAGAAAAGTCCCTTGCGTTGGATCATTGTTTACAAATTGTGTTACCCCGCCAATACGGTCGTTGTAGCTTAAATAAAACAAGCTTAAATCAAAATTCAAATAGCTTTTGAAGTTACCTCTAAACCCTAAATCGGCATTAAAACCACTGGCATCTTTTAAGTTGGGATCAATTACATCTGTTACTGCGGGTGGTGTTAGGTCTGAAAACAATACGGGTCTGAACGCTTGAGTAATATTAGCATACACATTGGTAGTGCCAAATTTATATTCCATTCCCAATCCAAAAAGGGCTTTATTTCTCACTAATGTTTCTTCCGGCATAGCAACGTTATTTCCTTGTGAAACACCAAATCTTCCTTGAGCTACTGAAGTTATATGCTCATAACGAAGTCCGGGAGTTACACTAAAGCTTTGGTTTACTCGAAACTGGTTTTCTCCAAAAAGCGCGACATTTTCAGTTGTAAAATCTAAATCCCTAGGGTAATCGCCCTCTATACTTAAATCGAAATCACTAGCAGTAGTCCCGCGTCCTTGTTGTTGTCTCGTCGTGTTTGCTTTGTATAATCGGGCACCAAATGCTAAGTTTTGTTTTGTTTTTCCTAAATCATATTCTAGAATATTTCTATTCTCAACACCAAAATTTTGGTAGAAATCACGATCAACGCGTCGGTTAGCTAAGTTGTTTGTTGCCGGATTAACAGCATCTGCAATATTTGGAGTAGCGGTGAAACCCACACTATTTCGCTCACCAACCAAACCAAATAATTTTGTATTAGAGCTTAATCTTGAAGTTATTTTTGTGTCAAACTGTAATGAAAACACATTCCAAGGGGTACCAAACCAATTACGACTGCGTACCGATTGTCTTGGGTTTTTATCATATTGTACATCAGTTAAACCACCTGGCTGTTGCATATCATAATTCATATTAGTGTATTCTGCTGAGACTTTTGTTTTATCAGTGAAGCGATACTCGATGAATGCATGTGTGTTTCGCACTGAATACTCGTTGTTTTCTCTCCAACCGTCAGCACTTCGAGAATGATTGTATGCGTAGTAAGAGAATTTTTTAAGGGTTCCTCCAATGGCATTGTAGCTGCTCATCAACCCATAGCTGCCAACTGTGTTTTGAGTTTCAAAAGTAAATGCCTTTGCGGTTTCTCTTTTAAGTACATAATTCAACATACCGCCAAACTGCGGTCCAAACTGCAGCGATGCGCCACCACGAACCAATTCTATAGTTTCAACCGCATCCATTGGTGGATTGTAATACGCTTCTGGATATCCAAAAACGTCAGAAGAAATGTCGTAGCCGTTTTGCCTTGTGTTTAGTTCCCAACTCCGGTTTGGACTTAAGCCTCTTACGCCAACATTGATTTGAATGCCAGAACCTTCGTTTTCCCAGATGTTTACACCTGGAATTCGTGAAAAAATTTCCCTAGCATTATTTGTAGCAAAGTTTCCGTTGATGCTGGAAAGTCTTAATACTTCATTTTTTTTACCCGAAAAAAGGGAGTTGTTTTTAATCTCAGGGAAACGTTCGGGACTTTGTTTTTTTGGATTTACTAAAACGGGGGATAATTTTGTAATAGTGTCGTTCCCGGATAAAATATCTTGTCCATAAAATTGTACCGATACAAAAAGGACTAGCAGCGAAAAAGTGTATTTCATTTTTATTTAGATTAATTCTACGGTGCAAATGTAAAGCCTTAATCTTATTTAGACAAGGTAAAAATAGCGAGTGTAGGAATTTTAACACTTGTTCATTAAATCTAAGTAGTGTTTGATGATTATAAAAAAGAAGTTCTACTTATTGCCGCTGTAGAAAAGAAGTAACTTGTATTTTGAAAAGAAAGGTTCGGTTATTATCTCAGCATGTAAGGATTCAATACTTATTGAAAACACGAGATATTTTTTTAATAAAAAACGAAAAGTCCTAAGGGCTGTAGTTGCCAGCAAAGACATATTTAAATAACTCGTGGTGTGCTGTCATTAAAAGTTGGGTTAATGGCAACCGCAATCGTCACTACCACAATTTTTGTCGGACTTCTTTTTTTTAAAAAAGAATTTTTTAAAAAGAAATGCAAGTGCAATTCCGAGTGTCACAAAGGCTATAATTTCTTGAATATCCATAATGTAAAAATAAGAAAAAGCAACCCATTCGGTTGCTTTTTCGAGTTAAACTAATGACAAAGTTTTAGAACTCAGCCATAATTCCAAAATTGATGCTAAAAGGCATTCCGGGTCTCAATCCTGCAGGAACTCTTGATACGGCATACTCCTTATCCATTAAATTAACTATATTCGACATCAGGCTGACTTTTTGACTTAGGTGATACTTTGCTGATAAATCTATAATGAAATTACTGTTTACTTTGTTTTGTGCGGGAATCGTTCCTGCTCCAGCTAATGTTCTGAATGCATCTACATATTTACCACTGATAGCGAGATTGAATTTTTCTGTTTCCAAAGCTGCCGTTAGGGCAAATTGATTTTTTGCGATATACGGAATCTCATCTCCCCGTTCTACATTTCCCCATATTGGGCTGTTAAAGTTACTGCTTAATTTCGTGTCCGTCAGGGTATAGGAAAAAGTAAGAGGTAGTTTGTATCCTTTGTCTGGACTATTCAAAATTTCATAAGTCGCCGAAAACTCAATTCCCTTAACAATTGCTGCACCTGCATTGAACAAGTCCCCAGTTCCAGTTCCGCCACCAGACATATTATCAGTACCTTGTAAATTAGAAAAATCATTATAATACCCAATCAGTTCTCCGTAAAAGGAATTTTTGCTAAAGCGAAAGCCAAGTTCTGAGTTGATACTGTTTTCTGCATCTTCTCCAACTTTTGCCCCTGGAGGAGAAAACCCTTTGTGGATACTTGTAAATACATTGTAGTCTTCATTTATTTTGTAAAGAATGCCCATTCCAGGAATCCAAACATCAGAACGGTTATTCACTTTAGGAACTGTAGTTCCAGTTCTTGAAAGATCATTGCTACCGTAATTGATGGATTGCAAATTGATATTTTCATATCGTATCCCTGGTGAGAAAGTAAATTTGTCATAGTTAATCGTATAGAGAACGTGAGCAGCGATTGCCTCGGCTTTTGTAATTCTATTTGCATCGGTGCCTGGTGTTCCGTTTGAGGTTCTGTTCATAACGCCATTTTGTATTGCGTATCCGTCGACCCACTGAAAGCGATCTTCATAATCTTCGTGGTAACGAAAGCCAAAATCAAGATCATGTTTAAGAGCCCCTTGCCCAAAATTATAATTTGCTACTGATTGTATCCCTTTTGCCTCATACTTTCTGTTGTTGGCCTTAACTAGTAATGCATTATCTGCAGTATTGTTTACTCCCGTTACAGCTAGATACTCTGCATTATAAGTTGTTGGATCAGTCAATATAGAATTGATCCCCACTTTATTTGCTCCTAGTTGCAAGGCATCAAGTTTATACCAATTCCTGGCGAAATCATTTTTGTAGGCTTTTGTTGTTATATTTAAATTTTGGGAGGGTTTGATAAAATGGCTCAACATAATTTGTTTGTGCTCAGAATCGATATAGTCTTCATTCGAGCCGACATATCTTCTGTAAGGATTATTACCGTAGTCTTCTTCGGTTAAACCAAGATATGTTTCATTAGCTAAGTCATGGCTGTACTGAACTTTGGCGGTCAAGGATTGAAAGACTTTAGCGTCGGCATCCGTATTAATTCTAAACTTTGCTACATAATCATTTCCTTGGAAACCGGTGTTTTTTGAACTGTTGTCAATTTTTTTAAATCCATTAGAATTCCGATTGTTGTATTCTAAAACGTACCCAAAGTTCTTTCTTTCATCCCCAATATTGACATAGGTTTTTTTAGTATTGAAACTTCCAATGCTCGCCACAACTCTGGCTTTAAAACGATTTGGTATTTGGGTAGAGACCATATTGATAGCTCCGCCCGTGGTATATGGACCGTATTGAATTTGACTTCCGCCTTTGAGAATCTCAAAAGCCTGCATGCGGTTTACTGTTGGGAAATAATAAGCTGCCGGCGCTGCATAAGGAGCTGGTGCGATCAAAACACCATCTTCCATAAGTGTTATTTTACTAGAACGATCTGGACTCGTTCCTCTCATCCCAATGTTGGGTCTGAGGCCAAAACCGTCTTCTTCCTGAATACTTACACCAGGAACGGTTCTTAGTATGCGAGAAACGTCATCGTAATTAAAAGTTTTTAATTCTTTTGCTGAGATAAAAAAAGTAGAACCTGCCTTGTTTTTGGCTTTGAATTTACTCCCGACGATAGCATCGGTAGTAATGACAACTTCATTTAAATTTTCGATACTGTCTTTTTGCGTATTTGTAAGTTCCTTCTCTTGTGAAAACAAAACGGGCGCAATTAACAGTGAAGCTGCAATTATAATATTTCTCATTTTTTTATTTAGATTAATTCTACGGAGGCAAATGTAAAGCCTTAATGTTATTTAGACAAATTAAAAATAAAAAAATTATAATTTAATTTTTGTTCAATAAAAGCAGTAGAGAAGTTGTTAGATTACTTTAAAATTTGATAGGCAATCAATGCCACAACATAAGCAAAGCCGCTCATGAAAATAAGCTGTCCTAAAGGCCATTTCCAGGAATTAGTTTCCTTTCGGGTAATGGCTAATGTGCTGGCACATTGCAGAGCAAATGCATAAAATAACAATAAGGAAATTCCCGATGCGAAGTTGAATATTTTCTTTCCTGTCTCCGGGTTAACTTCGGCAGCCATTTTATTTTTTATTGTGTCTTCGTTCTCGCTGCCGCCGACACTATATATTGTGGCTAACGTACCTACGAAAACCTCCCTAGCCGCAAAGGAGGTTAAAACTGCAATCCCAATTTTCCAATCATATCCTAAAGGAGATATCGCCGGTTCGATTGTTTTCCCCATGATTCCGATATAGGAGTTTTCCAATTTGTAAGCCGAAATCTTATTGTTCACTTCTTCTTTTGACAATTTGCCGTTCTCTATTTTTGAAAGCTGAATTTCTTTTGCATTATTAAATTTTTCGCCAGGTCCATAAGAAGCCATAAACCACAAAACGATAGATATGGCCAAGATGATTTTTCCGGCTCCAAAAACGAAAGCTTTTGTTTTTTCAATGACGTTGATTGCTACATTTTTGACCATCGGTAATTTGTAGTTCGGCATTTCAACCACAAAAAATGTTTTTCCTTTTATTTTTAAAATTTTATTTAAAACATGAGCGGAAAATATTGCCATTCCAAAACCTAAAAGGTACA
>JBLIHD010000075.1:0-7698 GCA_047636335.1 Flavobacterium sp. | reverse complement strand
CAATTTCTTCGCGGTTGAACAACTGCACAATTTTCATTCCCGTAACCCTTTCTTGTACAAAGGAGTTCATGTTCGAAATTTGGTTCCTCACATCCTCAAAAGCGACCTGCATTTTGCGTTGAAATATCCGCGTGATAAAGACTAAAACCGGCATAGCTACAATCACAATCCAAGTCAATTGCCAATTCATGTAGAACATAAAAATCAGCACCACGAACATTTTCATCAGGTCACTGATAATCATAAACAACCCCTGACTGAAAATACGGGCAATCGATTCGATGTCTGATACGGAACGCGTTACCAGCTGTCCCACGGGAACGAGGTCAAAATATTTCATTCTGAAGCTCAAAAGATGCTTAAAAAGCTTGGTTCGAATGTCCTTCACAATGTCTTGTCCCAGCCAGTTGGCCCAAAAGACAAAGTAAAACTGCGAAAAAACTTCGCACAATAGAACTACTCCCATCAAGGTGATGTAAAACAAGAGGCCGTTGGCATCTTTCGTCTGGATGTAGTCATCAACTGTTTGCTTCAATAAATACGGGCGTAATGCCGCAAATACGGACAGGGAAATCGCGAATGCTATAACACCGTTAAATCGCCATTGGTACGGTTTTGTATACTGTAATATTCGTTTGAATAATCTGGTATCGAATGCTTTTGCTTTCATTTTTTTAGGAGCTGTTTCCCGCTATTCGTTGCAATCTTTATGTTTTTTCTTTGAAAAAAAACATAAAGGATTTTCACTGCTTTCAGGGCTATTTCGTTATGTAATCGTAATCAATTTCGGTTAAATACAATCCGTGTGCCGGTACCGAAAAACCAGCCTTATCTCTATTCTTGCCTTCGATTATGCCATTGAAATCGTCGAGCGTAATCTTGCGTAAACCTATGTTTACCATTGTTCCCACGATCGAACGCACCATATTTCTTAGGAAACGGTTTGCCGATATGGTAAATACCAGTTGGCTGTTTTCTTGTTTCCAATGCGCTTCAAAAATAGTGCAGTCAAAGGTGTTGACGTCAGTATTTACTTTTGAGAAACATTGAAAATCAGTATGTTTGAACAATAATTTTGCCGCCTCATTCATCAAGTTGACATCGAGCTTTTGATGAAAGTACCAACTTTGTTCTTGCAAAAACGGATCCTTAAAAGTGTTGATATGGTATTCGTAAGTTCTTTTTGTCGCATCAAAACGAGTATGCGCTTCGTCAGGAACCGGAATAATTTCATAAACAACAATATCCTTGGGCAGGTAGGAGTTCAGTTTGTGCACTAATTTCTGACTATCAAAAGGAGCTAAAAAATCAAAGTGAGCGTACATTACTTTGGCATGAACACCAGTGTCCGTGCGTCCTGCACCCATAAGATTGATATTCGAATTCAACAATACAGAAACCGCCTTGTTTATCGTTTCCTGAATGGAGGAAGCATTAGGCTGGTATTGCCAGCCATGATATTGGGTTCCGTAGTATGCTAATTTTATAAAATACCTCAAGTTCTTTTTTTCAAGAGGCAAAGATACTTATTAATTTTTTTGCGTAGCGGCTAAGGCACAAAGTTTGTTAAGTTTCAAATAGATTTTTTAATTGAAATTCGAATGAGTAATTTTACCGGTGAATCTTTGCCTTGATTGATCCGGAAATCCTTTTTAGCCGCCTTGTCGGCGGATAAAAAGATTGCAGTGGAAAGCAGGAAAAAGCTCCATATTAGTCCGTGACACCCAATAAAAATATAAATATGAAAAAAATTCTACTTCTCTCAGATACGCACAGTCACATGGATGCCAGTATTTTAAAGTATGTCGCCCAAGCGGATGAAGTTTGGCATGCCGGCGACATTGGTGACCTGTGTGTTACCGACAGCTTGAAGAAAATGAAACCGTTGTGGGCGGTTTATGGGAATATCGATGATGCCACAGCGCGTCTGGAATTCCCGCTGCACAACCGTTTTATGTGCGAAGGGGTAGATGTGTGGATTACGCACATTGGCGGTTATCCGGGGAAATATAATCCAAACATTAAGGAAGAGATGGCATCAAACCCTCCCAAATTGTTCATTTGTGGGCATTCGCATATCCTAAAAGTGATGTTCGACAAGAAGTACGATCTCTTGCATATGAATCCAGGGGCTTGCGGCAAAAGCGGTTTTCATCAAGTGCGCACGATGTTGCGTTTCGTTATTGACGGGGACAAGATCAAAGACTTGGAGATTATAGAGATAGAGAAACGGGCATAGTTATTTCTTGATATGAAATGGGCGCTTTAATTTGAATCGAAGTCCCTGATTTTATTTTGGAAAGAATCGTTATTTCCCCTCCAATATTGTTTATCCTGGCTTTAATCTGATTCAGGCCAAAACCTTCAATAGTGTAATATTCATCAGGGTCAAAACCCTTTCCATTATCCCTGATATGAATTAACAGGGATCTGTTTTTTTCCTCTATGCCAATAAATGCATTTGTGGCATTACTGTGTTTTATAATGTTATTCGACAGTTCCATTATTATAAAATACATTTTCATTTCAAAATCCTCATTATAGCGTATTGCCGTTTCTATTGTGCTCGAATACTCAAAACTGATTCTGGAGTTTGAATTTTTTTCGCACAAATCATTGAGTGTATA
Organism: Flavobacterium sp.; assembly: GCA_047636335.1. Lineage (GTDB taxonomy): Bacteria > Bacteroidota > Bacteroidia > Flavobacteriales > Flavobacteriaceae > Flavobacterium. Next base: position 5,071 of record JBLIHD010000075.1, on the reverse strand, counting down.
AAACAATCCGAAACGAGTTAGTAGTGAAGGCAAAAGCTCGTGGGACAAGTCACGAACTTTATCGTGCGCTTCGCTTAGGATTGCTTTTGTTTTAGATATTTCTTCTGATTGCAACTGGTTTTTGGAACTGTAAACGCTTAAATGCAATCCGGCTGTCGAAAGCAAGGCGCTAATGTTGTCATGCAGGAAATTGGCTATTTTTTTTCGTTCCATTTCCTGCCCGTTTACCGATGCATTAATGATGTTCTCTTGGATTTTACTTTGTATATCCTTTAGTTTGTTTTTTTGTTTTAACCTTGAATTTTGAAACAGAAAGTAGAACAGAATGATGATTATGATTAGTGATGAAATGATGATGACACTTATTTGTTTGTTTTTGGACTGTTGTTCTAAAAGGATTTGCTGCTTTGTCTTGTATTTGGTTTCGATATTGTCAACCTCCCTTTTGTACTCATCCAATTCCAGATTTATTCCCGCAACGTTGACTTTTTTGTGCTTGTCTTCATCAACAACTCCAGCGTTTGTGGTATTGTAAAGTGCCAGATTTTGATATGCCTTTTTATGGTCGCCATTTTTCAATAAAAATCTAGAGTATTCTAAATAGGCAAATGCCAAATCGGACTTAAAGTCCTGTTCTATGCCTAATTGTATCGCTTTTTGAAAATAGGAATTCGCTTTTTGAGGTTCGTCATTATAACAGGAATACATACCGTTGAGCATATTCAAAACTCCATTTAAAGAATCGTCCCCAAACTTGTCATTGTATTTATTGATGAATTTTAAATAGGGCAGGCCTTCATTAAAACGACCTATATCAAAATAGGCCCAAGTGATATTGAGTTTTGTGAAAACGATTTCAGCAGAATCCCCGCTTTTTGTACTGTACTCGAGGGACTTTTTATAATGGGAAATTCCTTTTGTGTATTCTTTTTTATCAAAACAATAGATATTCCCCAAATTGTTATTCAACCAATTTTTAAGTTGGTTGTTGTTGGTCCTATTGGCGTATATGAGTCCTTTTTGATAGTAGAAGAAAGCCTTGTCGGGTTCGGTTAGTTCGTCAAAATTTGCAGCAATGGTGTTGTAGCAGGTTGCTATCGCATTGTCATCTTTTGCGGTAATAGCAAATTTTAAAGCGATTCTTGATTTTATCAAAGATTTTTCGAACTTCCCCGCTTTCATGAGATTGGTGGCCTCTGTGGTCAGTTCGGCGAGTTTATTTGCAGAAAGGGTTTGGGAAACCAAGGAATGACCAAAAAAAGCTGGCAGTAACAGAAGCAATATTAGAAATCGGTTTTGAATCATAAAAAGTTGAGGTGAATTAAACAGCGCTTTTTTTTGGAATCGAATTCCTTTTGGAATAGCAATCTATTGACCACCGATTCAGGCTTTAATCAATTTGTTTTTAAGGGCAAATTTAACCAGACTGATGGTGTTTTTTGCTTTCAACTTTTTCATTATGTTCTTGCGGTGCGTTTCGACCGTATTGTTACTGATGAACAATCGTTCGCTAATCTCTTTTCCGCTAAATTCCAAAGCGATTAAAGTGATGACTTCAATTTCTCGTCCCGTTAATATAGAATCAATACTTGGGGTGTATTTATTTACTTTCGACTTGTCTTTGGTTGCGGTATTAAAGATTTTTTCCCTAACCGTCTTGCAGAAATATTCTTCTCCGTTTGAAACGGACTGAATAGCTTCCACAATGTTTTCCCCAGCACATTGCTTTGTCAAGTAGCCGCTGGCCCCAAGCTTCATAACCTCTTTTATGATTTTTAGGTCGTCATAGCTCGAAAGAATAATAACCTTGCAAGGAAAGCCTTTTTTGGAAAATTCTTTGATAACTTCAATCCCGTCTTTTTTTGGCATGCTGATATCAAGGACAAGAATATCAGTTTTGTTGTTTGTCACTTCTTCAAAAAGTGCACTGCCGTCTATGGAAAACCCTACAACTTCAAAATTAGAAACTGTATGTAGTAAGGTTTTCATCCCGTCTATAAGAACCTGGTGATCGTCCGCGAGATGTATTCGTATTTTTTTGTCCATATAGTAAATGCTGATTTCAAATTTATAAAAAATTAATCAACAAATCATTTATGCACTATAATTTATTGAATTATTCTTCGCTGAAGTCCTTAAAAAAAACCCGAATGTTTCCATTCGGGTTTCCTTCGCACTAATAAACTAATTTTATAGGTTTACCTCAATCTGTCCACAGATTTTACAAGATCTTCATCCTTTTTGATGGCTTTATTAGCCAAGACTAATAATACGATAGCAACTATAGGTAGAAACATCCCAATACCTTTCTCAGAAACAAGAACTGTTTCTCCAGATACATTTAGTGAACGATAAACAAACAATCCTAATAAAATTAAATTTAATATTATGTTCAATCTGCCCATAACAAATTGATTCTGTCTTTTTTTATAGGTAACAATAGTCAAAACGCTAAGCGATGTGCTTAATCCCAATAAGATTACATAAACCTGGTTTTGCATAAAGAAATAGTCCTTTCCATCGGTCATTGTCCATAAAGGAAATAAAAAGGGTAAAATCCCGGTAACTACAAAAGCAAGGATTAGATAAATCGTCTGTATTCTCTGTATCATTGTTTAATTTTGTTTCACAAAAATATATTTTCTTTTTTTAAAATACTATTGTATCATTAAATTTTATTCGTATTATTGCAGAACAATACCGTAAGCACTTCATACTGCGGTCAATTCAAAATAAAAAATCACTACCTATCTTTTTACAGTGACACCAATCTAATTAAATTCATAGAACATTCATGTTTGATATTTCTGCATTAAAAGGAATGAAGCTTTCTGAGCTTCAAGAAATAGCTAAATCAGCTAAAACCATAAAATTTAATGGTGTAAAAAAAGACACCTTAATAGGGGCAATTTTGGAACATCAAAATAATACCGTTGATTCAACATCTAAGAAGCAAGCCGAAACTAAAGTTGACGATGACAAGCCTAAAAGAGCCCGCATCGTACCTGTAAAAAAGGTCGCCATTCAAAAAGCTACTGTCAATTCTTTATTCTCAAAGGAAGAAGGTCCTGTGGATAGAGAATTTCAAGCCAAAATCGAAGTGCCGGCAGCGGTTACCTCTCAGGTTGAAGCCGTAAACGCTCAAACTGAATTGGTTGATGAAGCTCCGGTCTCGGACAAGAAAGTGATTAAATTCAATAAATCTGCCTACGAAAAGAAGATGTCTTTGAAAAAAGATAAGGAAGAAGCGAAAGAAGGATTGAAAGAAAACGAAGATGGTAAGGATAATGAAACAAAGGAAACTCAGGAAGCTGTCGTTCCCGCTAAAAAAGTAAATCCAAACCAGTTAAACAAGCAAAACCAAAACGCGAGTTTTAAAGCTAAAAAAAGCAACTTTAGGGATTCTGATTTTGAATTTGACGGAATCATAGAAAGTGAAGGGGTTTTAGAAATGATGGCTGATGGCTATGGTTTTCTGCGCTCTTCAGATTATAATTACTTGGCATCACCAGATGATATTTATTTATCGACATCCCAAATCAGATTATTCGGTCTTAAAACCGGAGATACGGTCAAAGGGGTGGTGCGTCCTCCAAAAGAAGGGGAAAAGTTTTTTCCTTTAGTTCGAGTTTTAAAAATTAACGGGCACGACCCGCAAGTGGTTAGAGATCGTGTTTCATTCGAGCATTTAACCCCAGTTTTTCCATCGGAAAAATTCAACTTGGCCGAAAGACAAAGCACTATTTCAACTCGCATTATCGATTTGTTTTCTCCCATCGGGAAAGGACAACGTGGTATGATCGTCGCGCAACCAAAGACGGGTAAAACTATGTTGTTGAAAGAAATTGCAAACGCAATCGCAGCTAACCATCCTGAAGTTTACCTTATCGTTCTTTTGATAGATGAACGTCCGGAGGAAGTTACGGATATGCAACGCAGTGTTCGTGGGGAAGTAATCGCTTCTACTTTTGACAGAGAACCTCAAGAACACGTTAAGATTGCCAATATAGTTCTTGAAAAAGCAAAACGTTTAGTGGAATGCGGGCATGATGTCGTAATCCTGTTAGATTCGATTACACGTTTGGCCAGAGCCTACAATACAGTGCAACCGGCGTCAGGAAAAGTACTGAGTGGTGGTGTGGACTCTAATGCATTACAGAAACCAAAACGTTTCTTTGGGGCGGCCCGAAATGTGGAAAACGGAGGTTCGTTGAGTATCATAGCCACGGCATTGACCGAAACAGGTTCTAAAATGGACGAAGTTATTTTCGAAGAATTTAAGGGAACCGGTAATATGGAATTGCAATTGGATAGAAAAATCGCCAACAAACGTATTTTCCCGGCAATTGATTTAACCTCTTCCAGTACACGACGCGAGGACTTGTTGTTAGACGAAAAGACCTTGCAAAGAATGTGGATTATGAGAAAATACCTTGCCGATATGAATCCCGTTGAAGCGATGAGCTTTATTAATGACCGTTTCAGAAAAACGAGAAATAACGAAGAGTTTTTAATCTCTATGAATGATTAAATTTTTCTTTTTGAAATAAAAAAAAGTCCCTTAAGTGGGACTTTTTTGTTTTACGATATTCCTTGAATAAAAAAAGGCCCTCATTCTCAATGAGGGCCTTTTCCGTTTTATATGAAGACGGCTGTTAGACACTAGCCTCTTTCACCTCTTTAGCTTTCACATCTTCTTCTTTCCTTTCCAAAAGGGCCATATAGAAACCGTCAAAACCAGATTCTGAGGCCAATATTTTTTGGTCTTTTATAAAGACGAACTCTTTTCCAATCTCTGTTGTCAAAAAACGCTCAATTTGCTCTTGATTTTCAGAAGGCAGTATAGAGCAAGTGGCGTAAACCAGTTTTCCACCCGGTTTCACTATTTTAGAATAACTTTCTAAAACTTCCGATTGTATCTTACGCATATTGTCGATAAACTCCGGTTGCAACTTCCATTTGGCATCTGGATTTCTTTTAAGAACCCCCAGACCGCTGCATGGTGCGTCAATCAAAACGCGATCCGCTTTTTGGTGTAACTTTTTAATCACCTTTGTGGTATCGATTATTC
>JBLIHD010000074.1:0-7726 GCA_047636335.1 Flavobacterium sp. | reverse complement strand
ATTTCGATTTCTTTTTCGATAGTTACAGCATCAACACCAGATTCGTCTAAAGCGATTGGTGACATTGCAGCAGCTTGCATAGAGACGTTTCTAGCTACTTCTTCAGCACCTTCAACAGCTGCAGAAAGTGAAACTAATGTAGCGATTTTGTTTCCAGAGTGAATGTAAGAACCGATGAAAGCACCTTCCAGTTTTTCAAAAGTATTGATTTGTAATTTTTCTCCGATAACACCTGTTTGCTCAATCAATTTGTCAGCAACAGTCATTCCGTTGAAGTCAGCTGCAAGAAATTCTTCTTTAGTATTGAAGTTCAATGCTAAGTTAGCCATTTCAGTAGCCATTTTCACGAAGCTTTCATTCATTCCCACGAAGTCAGTCTCACAGTTTAATGTGATAACTACACCGGCAGTTTTGTCAGCGTTTACGACAGCAATCGCAGCACCTTCTGTAGATTCTCTGTCAGAACGGTTTGCGGCTACTTTTTGCCCTTTTTTACGTAGGTTTTCGATAGCTAAATCAAAATCTCCTTCCGCTTCAACTAGTGCTTTTTTGCAGTCCATCATTCCTGCGCCAGTAGCTGTTCTTAATTTATTTACGTCTGCAGCAGTTATAGTTGCCATATGTGTTGTGTTTTAAGGTTAAAAGTAAAAATTCCAACTCCTAAATTCCAAACCCCAATTTTATCAAATTATCAACATATTGTTTCTAATTTTTTTATGGAATTTGGAATTTAAAAGTTGGAATTTAAAAATTTGTTTTATTCTTCAGTTGCTGGGGCTGCTGCTTCAGCGTCCGGAGCCGCTATCTCAGCTTCTACTGGAGCTACTTTTTCAACTGCTTCTGGAGCCGCTGGAGTTGCTACTTTTTCAGTTGCTTCTGGAGCAGCTTTTTCAGTTGCATCCGCTTCTTTGTCAGAACTTCTATCAGAAAGTCCTTCAACAATTGCAGCTGTAACTAAAGATAAAATTTTATCGATTGATTTAGAAGCATCATCATTTGATGGGATTACATACTCTACCTGACGAGGATCAGAGTTAGTATCTACCATTGCAAAAACTGGAATGTTTAATTTTTGAGCTTCTTTTATTGCGATGTGTTCAGCTTTGATATCCACTACAAATAATGCAGCCGGTAATCTTGACATATCTGAAATTGAACCTAAATTTTTCTCTAATTTAGCACGCTGACGATCAACTTGTAAACGCTCTTTCTTAGAAAGCGTCATGAAAGTACCATCTTTCTTCATTTTATCAATAGTAGACATTTTCTTGACTGCTTTACGGATAGTTACGAAGTTAGTTAGCATTCCACCAGGCCATCTTTCAGTGATGTAAGGCATATTTGCAGCTTTCGCTTTTTCAGCAACGATGTCTTTTGCTTGTTTTTTGGTAGCAACGAATAATATTTTTCTACCTGATGCAGCGATTTTTTTCAAGGCTTCATTAGCCTCTTCAATTTTTGCTGCAGTTTTATATAGATTGATAATGTGTATACCATTACGTTCCATATAAATGTAAGGAGCCATGTTTGGATCCCATTTTCTAGTCATGTGTCCGAAGTGAACACCTGCTTCTAGTAATTCTTTTACTTCTACTTTGTTTGACATTTTTTGTACTAGTTTACGTTCTGTTGATTAGCAATGTATAAATGGCGATTTCTCGGCTAAACACATTTAGATGCTAAACTAATTCCTACCTCGGTAGGCAACAACAACATTGTTTTAAATTCAATAATAAACTCAATGAGTCTTGAATAAATGTACTCAAGACAGGCAATATTAACGTTTCGAGAATTGAAATTTCTTACGAGCTTTCTTTTGACCGAATTTCTTACGTTCAACCATTCTTGGATCTCTTGTCAATAAACCTTCTGGTTTCAATATTAGTCTGTATTCAGCATTTACTTCACACATAACACGTGCTAATGCCATTCTTACAGCTTCTGCTTGTCCAGTTGAACCACCTCCGTGAACGTTTACTTTTACGTCAAAGTTAGTTGCATTCTCTGTCATAGACATAGGTTGCATAACTTTGTACTGTAAAGTAGCCGTTGGGAAGTAAGTTGCGAATTCTTTTTTGTTTACAGTGATTACTCCTGTTCCTTCCGAAACATAAACACGTGCAACTGCGGTTTTTCTTCTACCGATTTTGTGAATAACTCCCATTACTTAAGATCGTTAAGGTTAACTGTTCTTGGTTTTTGTGCACCTTGTTTGTGCTCTGAACCAACAACAACATTTAAATTTCTGAAAAGTTCAGCACCAATTTTGTTTTTTGGTAGCATTCCTTTTACCGCTTTTTCCACTAATAATGCAGGGTTTTTCGATTGCAATACTTTAGCAGTTAAAGTTCTTTGTCCTCCTGGGTAACCTGTGTGACGCATGTAGATTTTCTCGTCCATTTTGTTACCTGTAAGGTTGATTTTTTCTGAGTTGATAACAATTACGTTATCTCCACAGTCAACGTGCGGTGTGTAACTTGGTTTGTACTTACCTCTAAGAATCATTGCGACCTTTGATGCAAGACGACCTAAGTTATGCCCATCAGCATCTACAACAATCCACTCTTTTGTAACGGTGGCTTTGCTTGCTGATTTTGTCTTGTAGCTTAATGCGTCCATAATATTATTTTAATTAAACATTCCATCCCCATGAAAGGGGATGCAAAAGTACAATTAATTATTTTAAATACAAATACCTTCAAAAGAATAATTTCGAGATGTTTGGTCTCTGATTATCAATTGTCTATTTGATATAACTTGCGTCGCTGCTCTTTTAGAATTATAGCTAATGGAGACTTTCTATTTTTATATTACTTTTGTCATGGAGAATAATATTTTATCTTGCAATTTAATGTTACGAACCGTAAATTGCACAATTGCTGTTTTGAATGCTATAAGCACGCTATCCATTTAGGCGATAAAAGCCGCGATTCCTTTAAATTACTAATGAAGTCAAAACATACTTAAATTATGAAAGTCAAAGCAACTCTTAAACAAATTGCAAAAGAACTTAATGTTTCTGTTTCTACAGTTTCAAAAGCACTTAATGATAGTCCGGAAATTAGCGATCAGACAAAAGTAAAAATCAAGGAATATGCAAAACTAAAAAATTATAAGCCAAACGTCATAGGTTTGAACCTTAAAAACAGGAAGACAAAAACGATAGGTGTTATTATTCCGAATATTCTGAATTCTTTTTTTGCCAAAGTATTCAGCGGCATAGAAAAAGTAGCGGATGAAAAGGGATATAATGTTATTATGTGTATCTCTAATGAGTCATTAGACAAAGAAGCGCATACCCTTGAAATGTTAAGCAACGGTACTATTGATGGGTTTATTTTATCAGTTTCTGAGGAAGCGCAAAAACTTCAGGAATACAACCATTTTTCCTCAATCATAAATGATGGTACTCCCATAGTTATGTTTGACAGAATTGCGGATGGAATAGAGTGCGACAAAGTGGTCGTGGATGATTTTGACTCGGCATTAAACGCCACACAACAATTAATAGATTTGGGCTGTAAGAATATAGCGTTGTTTTCTTCGATTGATAATTTAAGTGTTGGAAAATTAAGGACAGAAGGGTATTTGAGAGCCTTAAAGGATAATAATATTCGTGTGAATAAGAATGTAATTATTCGAACGGACTCAGAAGATGATTTAAATTATAGAATTCAAGAAATTTATGAAAGCCAGGTAATTGACGGAATTTTTGCTTTAGAAGAAAGTGACTCGGTAGCAGCATTGAAGTACGGTTTAAAAAAAGGGTATAAGATTCCTGAGGAGCTTTCGATTATCGGTTTTGCGGACGGAATACTCGCTTCTAGGAGATTGTCTCCAAGCTTGACGACGGTGAGCCAGCACGGTGTAGAAATAGGAGAAGTGGCTGCAAGGTTGCTTATTGGAAGACTTGAGTCTGAGGAAGAAAATATACCCTACGAAACTGTTGTTATTAAAACAATATTGAAAGAAAGAGAATCGACAAGAAAATTATAGTTGTACAGAGAACTGCGATAAAAAAAACCACTCCTTTATTTAATGGGAGTGGTTTTTTTTTATCGCTAAATTAATGCGCTTCCAGCCAATCTTTTCCGGCTCCCAAATCTACATCTAAAGGGACGTCAAGTTTGAAGGCGTTTTCCATTTCGTATTTGATCATCTCCTTCATTTGTTCCAGTTCTGAATTGTGAATGTCAAAGACAAGTTCATCATGAACCTGAAGTAGCATTTTGCTTTTATAGTTCTCTGAAATCAGTTTTTTGTGGATGTTAATCATCGCAATTTTGATAATGTCGGCTGCGCTTCCTTGGATCGGCGCGTTAACCGCATTCCGTTCTGCTCCGCCACGTACAATTGCGTTCTGGGAGTTGATGTCCTTTAAATAGCGACGACGACCCAGGACGGTCTGTACATATCCGTTTTCCCTTGCAAATTCGATTTGTTCCTGTATGTAGGTTTTTAATCGTGGATAGGTTTTGTAATAGGCCTCGATCAAAGCGGCGCTTTCTGATCGGGAAAGTGAAGTTTGATTGCTCAGTCCAAATGCGGAAACCCCGTATATTATTCCAAAATTCACGGTTTTTGCATGGCTACGTTGTTCTCTGCTGACTTCCTCCAAAGGAACGTCAAACACTTTTGAAGCGGTAGATTTATGAATGTCTTCGTTATTCAAAAAGGCTTTTATCATGTTTTCCTCACCGCTCAATGCCGCAATGATGCGCAGTTCTATTTGGGAGTAATCGGCAGACACTAAGGTATAGTTCTCGTCCCTTGCCACAAATGCTTTCCTTATTTGTCGCCCTCGTTCCGTACGGATAGGAATGTTTTGTAAATTTGGGTTATTAGAACTCAAACGGCCTGTTGCGGCCACGGTTTGCATATAATCAGTATGTACTCTCAAGGTCACAGGATCCACTTGATTTGGCAAAGCGTCAACGTAGGTGTTTTTTAGTTTCACTAATTGGCGCCAATCAAGAATGTCTTTTACAATTTGATTTTCGTCAGCCAGGTAACTTAAGATTTCTTCGCCTGTGGCATATTGCCCTGTTTTTGTTTTCTTTTGTTTGGCTCCGCCAATTTTCAATTTGTCAAATAAAACATCTCCAAGTTGCTTTGGTGAAGCCAAATTAAAATTTTCTCCTGCTACTTCATAAATAGCGGCTTCATGTCTTTTAATGTCATTGTCCAAATCGTGTGATAGTGACCTCAGGAAATCAGTGTCCAAACGGATGCCTTCTTTTTCCATGTCTGCCAAAACTTTTACCAAAGGGATTTCAATCTCTTCAAAAAGTTTCTTTGTCTCGGTTTTGTCCAATTCGACAGAAAACAGCTGCTTTAACTGAAAGGTGACATCGGCATCTTCTGCCGCGTATTCTTTGATTTCCTCTAAATCAACATCGCGCATCGATTTCTGGTTCTTGCCTTTTTTGCCAATCAGTGTCTCGATTGATTTCGGGGAGTATTTCAAATAGGTTTCGGACAGTATGTCCATATTATGACGCATATCCGGATTGATCAGGTAGTGAGCGATCATCGTGTCAAACAATTTCCCTTCTACGTTGATGTTGTAATTGGAGAGGATTTTCAGGTCGTATTTTAAGTTTTGTCCAATTTTTTCGATTGATTCATTTTCAAAAAAAGGAATGAATTTATCAATCAAAACTTGGGCTTCCTCCTTGTTTTCAGGGAAAGGTACGTAATATGCTTTTCCTTTTTCGAATGAAAATGAAATGCCCACAAGCTCCGCATGCAGTGCGTCCAGTCCTGTGGTTTCAGTATCAAAACAAACGGACTCTTGTTTCAGTAAGTTTTGCAACAGCAACTTTATGCCCAAGTCTCCTTGGATAATCTGATACGAATGTTCCGTGTCTTCTAAAGTATTGAAATATTGGTGATGCGTGGCATCTAAATCTTCATTCGGTATGGCACTTGCAAAAAGATCAAATTGTTCCTCTTTTTTAGGTTGTAGATTTTTATATAGCTTGGCTTCCTCGGTAGCAGTATTAGTTGTTGCGCTACCGCCTTTTTTGAATATGGCATCAAACTGTTCCGCCATTCTGCGGAATTCCAACTCATTAAAAAGGGCATCTGTTTTCTCTACATCAGGAGTTGATAATTCATAATCAGTTTCGTCAAAAACTACTGGGCAATCGAGAAGTATTGTGGCTAATGTTTTAGACAAAATCCCTTTCTCTTTGTTTGCTTCGATATTTTCTTTCATTTTTCCTTTCAGCTTGTCTGTATTTGCCAAAAGGTTTTCCATTGTTCCGAATTCTTTAAGGAATTTCTTGGCAGTCACTTCGCCTACGCCAGGGAGACCGGGTATGTTATCAGCAGCGTCTCCCATCATGCCAAGGAAATCAATTACCTGGTCAGGTCTTTCTATTTCGAATTTTTTCAGTACTTCGGGAACGCCCCATATTTCTATTCCATTCCCCATTCTGGCAGGTTTGTACATGAAAATGTTTTCAGATACCAGTTGTGCAAAATCCTTGTCAGGCGTGACCATAAAGACTTTGTAATTTTCTTTTTCGGCTTGTTTGGCGATTGTTCCTATTAAGTCATCTGCTTCATAGCCTTTCACTTCTATGATGGGGATGTGCATGGCACGCAATAATTCTTGTATGTATGGAACTGCTATTTTAATAGCTTCTGGGGTTGCGTCACGATGCGCTTTATATTCAGGAAAAATTTCATTTCTCAATTGGCTTCCGCCATTGTCAAAGGCAACCGCTAGGTGATCCGGTTTTTCCCTTTTGATTACATCCATCAACGAATTCATGAAGCCCATAATTGCTGAGGTGTCCATTCCTTTTGAATTGATTCGGGGGTTTTTTATAAAGGCGTAATAGCCACGAAATATTAAAGCGTAAGCATCGAGAAGGAAAAGACGTTTCTGTTGTGACATAATTGTGATTTTGGAAAGATTTCAAAAGTACAAAACTTAAGAGATAAAGAAGTGGCGGTTTTTAATATTTATGATAATTGACCTTACGGATTTTTGCTTTCGCGTATCTCACTGTTGCAATTTAGCCTTAAAGAAGAGTGTTGAATCGATTGAAATTTATAGAATGCGAAGTAGAGAAGAGAAATTTGGTACGATTTTAGTTAAATATTGACTAATATAAACTCATAGTAGTTTCTTAATTTGTTATTTTGCCTAAAAATATAATTATAATGGTTTTCCGTATACTTTTCCTAAGTTTTTTTCTTCTTGTAATTGAACTATATGCATTTCAGGCATTAAAAACTTTGGTAAAATTAAAGTGGGTTTTGGTTTCTTACCAAATTATCAGTTTTGTAGTCTTGCTTTTTATCGTTTATTCCTTCAGTAAATTCGACCGTTCCGTAGGTCAAACACAGCAAACCATGCTTACTATGGGGTTGCTTTTAGTAGTGTATGTCCCGAAAATGATTCTGACTTTATTGTTGCTTGGAGAAGATATTTTTAGGATTGGTGCCGGGTCCATCAATTATTTCTTGGAAAATAACAATGAGACGTTTCTTAATTCAAGACGAAAATTTGTTAGTCAGATAGGATTAGGTTTGGCGGCAATTCCTTTTATGTCCTTGATTTATGGGATAACTATTGGAAAATATAATTATAAAGTTATTAAGCAACGCATATTTTTTCCCGACTTGCCCGATGCTTTTGACGGTTTTACGATAACACAGATATCAGATGTGCACAGCGGCAGTTTTGATAACCCTGACAAGATCAATTATG
>JBLIHD010000073.1:0-7901 GCA_047636335.1 Flavobacterium sp. | reverse complement strand
GCAAGAGCGAAATTTGCGGTGTCATATGCAAAAAGCTTTGTTGAAGACGTGGAATTTTACGCCGAAGATGCTGGTAGAACAGATAATGATTTTCTTGCAAGAGTTTGTGAGGAAGCTATTAAATCAGGGGCTACAGTTTTGAATATACCAGACACAACAGGATATTGTTTACCGGAAGAATACGGTGCAAAAATTAAATATTTAAGGGAAAACGTAAAAGGAATCGAAAACGTGATTCTTTCTTGCCATTGTCACAATGACTTAGGGATGGCGACGGCCAATTCTATTTCAGGTGTGGTAAATGGAGCGAGACAAATAGAATGTACCATAAATGGAATAGGAGAGAGAGCTGGAAATACTGCACTTGAAGAAGTGGTAATGATCTTTAAGCAACATCCTTATTTAAATTTATATACGGATATTGATACTAAACAATTAAATGAAATGAGCCGTTTAGTTTCAGAAAGTATGGGAATGGTAGTGCAACCGAATAAAGCTATTGTGGGAGCAAATGCGTTTGCACACAGTTCAGGGATTCATCAGGACGGTGTAATAAAAAACAGAGCCACTTATGAAATCATGGATCCTCGCGATGTGGGCGTCAATGAATCTTCAATAGTCCTTACTGCTAGAAGTGGTAGAGCAGCATTGGCTTATAGAGCGAAAAAAGTGGGTTATGAACTTACAAAAGTGCAATTAGATACAGTATATGTTGAGTTTTTAAAATTTGCAGACATCAAGAAAGAAGTTGTCGATGATGATATTCACCAAATAATTGAATTTTGTAAAATAGAAAGTGATTTAGTAAGAAATTAGTACCCCAAATACAAAATAAGCCATGAATTTAAAAATAGCAGTACTATCAGGCGACGGGATAGGCCCAGAAGTAATTTTACAGGCAAAGAAGGCATTATATGCCATTGGGACTGTTTATGACCATGAATTTATTTTTGAGGATGCACTTGTGGGAGCTGTAGCTTTTGAAAAAACGGGAGCGGCACTACCAGAGCAGACACTTAACTTGTGCCTCAACACAGATGCAGTATTGTTTGGGGCTATTGGCGATCCTAGATACGATAGCAATCCAGAAGCGAAACTACGGCCTGAGCAAGGACTGTTAAAACTAAGAAAAGAGTTGGGCTTATTTGCGAATATTAGACCGATAAAACCTTACAAAACACTATTAGATTCTTCTCCTTTAAAGAGGGAAATCATAGAAGGGGCCGATTTTATAATTTTTAGAGAACTTACCGGTGGTGCTTATTTTGGCGAAAAAAAATTGAATGAAGCTGGCACGGTAGCTTCTGATTTATGTGAGTACTCAGAAGAAGAAATAGCAAGAATTAGCCATTTGGCTTTCAAAGCCGCACAGAACAGAAAAAATAAAGTAACACTAGTAGATAAGGCCAAAGTTCTTGAAACATCTCGCTTATGGAGAAAAGTGGTAACGAAGATTAGTTTAAACTACCCTGACGTTGCCTTAGATTTTTTATTTGCAGATACTGCAGCAATGCAAATCATACTAAACCCAAGACAATTTGATGTCATTTTGACCGAAAATCTGTTCGGTGATATTTTATCAGATGAAGCTAGTGTAATAGCTGGCTCTATTGGGTTATCAGCATCAGCTTCTTTTGGGACGTCAAATGCATTGTTTGAACCAATACATGGATCCTATCCCAAAGCTAAAGGCAAAAATATTGCAAATCCTATTGCTTCCATATTATCCGCAGCGATGTTACTGGAACATTTTGGTCTCAAGGAAGAAGCAAAAAAAGTGCATGAAGCGGTTGAGAAATCGATTGAATATAATGTGGTGACAATGGATTTGAATCCAGGAACTAGCTTCGGAACTAATGAAGTCGGTGATTTTGTCTCAAATTATATACTAAATAAAGATGATTTACTATATTTTAATGATGTCAATGTGCATATAGGTCAATCCACGATTTTCTAAAGTTACAATTCACGATTTTAAGCTTTCACAAACTACAAACCACAAATTATTAGATGGAATTAAATAAGTACAGTAAGACTATAACGCAAGATGAAACACAACCTGCTGCTCAAGCGATGTTGTACGGAATAGGTTTGACAGAAGAAGATTTAAAGAAGGCGCAAGTAGGAATTGTTTCCATGGGGTATGAAGGTAACCCATGCAACATGCACCTGAATGGTTTGGCTACCAGAATTAAAGAAGGAGTATGGAAGGAGGATTTAGTTGGGTTGATCTTCAACACAATCGGTGTAAGTGATGGAATTTCCAACGGTACCGAAGGAATGCGTTTTTCTTTAGTTTCCAGAGATGTGATAGCCGATTCTATAGAAACGGTTATGGGAGCACAATGGTATGATGCACTAATTGCTATTCCAGGTTGTGATAAAAACATGCCAGGTTCAGTAATGGCTATGGGTAGAGTTAATCGCCCTGCCATCATGGTATATGGAGGATCAATTCATTCCGGAAAATGGAAAGGAGAATCATTAAACATAGTTTCTGCATTTGAAGCATTAGGAAAAAAATTCAATAATACGATTGCTCCTGAAGACTTCAAAGGAGTGATCCAAAATGCCTGTCCTGGTGCAGGAGCTTGTGGAGGAATGTATACTGCGAATACTATGTCTTCATCTATTGAAGCTTTGGGGATGAGCTTGCCTTACAGTTCTTCTAATCCGGCATTAAGTAAAGAAAAACAACAAGAATGTATTGATGCTGGAAAAGCAATCAGAATCTTGTTAGAAAAAGATATAAAACCTAGGGATATCATGACACGTAAAGCATTTGAAAATGCGATTACAATGGTAGCTGTTTTAGGTGGTTCCACCAATGCGGTAATGCACCTAATCGCTATGGCTCATTCTGTAGATATTGTGATTACGCTTAAAGACTTTCAAGATATCAGCGATAAAACACCATTACTAGCCGATTTGAAACCAAGTGGTAAATACTTGATGGAAGACCTGCACGAAGCTGGAGGCGTTCCTGCGGTAATGAAATATTTATTGAAAGAAGGATTATTGCATGGAGACTGT
Source organism: Flavobacterium sp. (assembly GCA_047636335.1). Classification (GTDB taxonomy): domain Bacteria; phylum Bacteroidota; class Bacteroidia; order Flavobacteriales; family Flavobacteriaceae; genus Flavobacterium. The sequence goes on along the minus strand of JBLIHD010000073.1, from coordinate 4,868 downwards.
TTAACGGTAACTGGGAAAACATTGGCTGAAAATTTAGCTGTTGTTCCGGACTTAAATGACGGTCAACAAGTGATACACGAGATTCAAAAAGCTTTGAAAGCAAGTGGAAACATTCAGATTTTATACGGAAATCTTGCAGAAGAAGGATGTGTTGCCAAAATTAGTGGGAATGAAGGGGAATATTTTGAAGGAGATGCTATTGTTTTTGAAAATGAATATGATGTTATAACTGGAGTTCGTAACGGTGAAGTGAAACCGGGCAATGTAGTCGTCATTAGGTATTGTGGACCTAAAGGTGGACCAGGAATGCCTGAAATGCTTAAACCAACTTCAGCCATTATGGGTGCAGGACTCGGTAAGAGTGTGGCTTTAATTACTGACGGCAGATTTTCTGGTGGTTCACATGGTTTTGTTGTAGGACATGTTACCCCAGAAGCTTTTGACGGCGGTGGAATCGCTCTTGTAAAAAATGGGGATGTTATCACTATTGACGCAGTAAAAAACACCATCAATCTGAAGATTTCAGATGAAGAGTTCGCAGCAAGAAAAGCAAACTGGGTTCAACCTGAGTCAAATATTAAAAAAGGTGTTTTACTAAAATACATTAGGTCGGTTTCAAGTGCCTCGACAGGATGTGTAACTGATAAATAATTTACAAGATCAAAGAGTGAATATTTCAAGGGATTTTGAATTCCATTTTACTTTTTTAAAACAACATATATAATCAATGGAAACAAATAAAATATCTGGTGCAGAAGCCGTTATTAGATGCTTATTAGAAGAAGGCGTGGATTTGGTTTATGGTTACCCAGGTGGGGCCATAATGCCTGTTTATGATGAATTATATAAATTTAAAGATCAACTGCAGCATGTTTTGGTGCGACACGAGCAAGGAGCGACACATGCTGCACAAGGATTTGCAAGAGCGACCGGGAAAGTTGGCGTTGCAATTGCTACTTCGGGGCCAGGTGCAACTAACTTAGTCACAGGTATTGCTGATGCTCAAATCGATTCGACTCCTATGGTTTGTATCACCGGGCAAGTTGGAAAGCATTTGTTGGGTTCTGATGCCTTTCAAGAAACTGATATTATTGGGATTTCGACTCCAGTAACCAAATGGAATTACCAGATTACGGAAGCTTCCGAAATTCCAGAAATAATGGCAAAGGCGTTTTATATTGCAAGATCTGGTCGTCCAGGCCCTGTTTTAGTGGACATTACTAAAAATGCACAATTTGACGAATTGGAGTTTAGCTATAAAAAATGTACAGGAATTAGAAGCTATGTTCCAAAACCAGTTCTAAATATTGATAAAGTAAAGGAAGCCGCTGAATTGATTAATAGTGCCAAAAAGCCATTTATAGTATATGGACAAGGTATCATTTTAGGTCAAGCGGAGTCCGAATTAAAAGGATTACTCGAAAAATCAGGGATTCCAGCTGCTTGGACTATTTTAGGACTTTCAGCATTACCCACAGATCATGACTTGAACGTCGGGATGTTAGGAATGCACGGGAATTATGGACCAAATGTTTTAACTAATGAATGTGATGTCTTAATTGCACTCGGAATGCGTTTTGATGACCGTGTTACGGGTAACTTAGCTACTTATGCTAAACAAGCTAAAGTGATTCATTTCGATATTGATCCGGCGGAAATAGACAAAAACGTAAAAACAACGGTGGCTGTTTTAGCAGATGTAAAAGAATCCTTAACAGCTTTGCTTCCGCTTATCGAAACTAAAAAGCATGAGTCTTGGCACAATAAATTCAAAGAATTGTATGAAATTGAATTAGAAACTGTTATCAATGAGGAGTTAAAACCTACGAAAGAAGGTATTTCTATGGGAGAAACAATTGAAATGATTAACAAACATTCAAAAGGAGATGCAATTATGGTTTCGGATGTTGGACAACATCAAATGTTTACTTGCCGCTACTCTAAATTTAATACTACTAAAAGTAACGTTACTTCTGGAGGCCTCGGAACAATGGGATTTGCCTTGCCCGCAGCCATAGGGGCGAAGATGGGAATGCCGGATAGGGAAGTGGTAGCTGTTATTGGTGATGGTGGATTTCAAATGACTATTCAAGAACTTGGTACTATTTTTCAAACAAAAGTAGCTGTTAAAATTGTAGTGCTAAACAATGAGTTTTTGGGGATGGTGCGCCAATGGCAACAATTATTTTTTGATAAAAGATATGCATCAACAGAGATGACCAACCCAAATTTTTGTGCCATTGCGGAAGGCTATTATATCAAAGCCAAGAAAGTGACAAAAAGGGAAGATTTGGATGGTGCTGTTGCCGAAATGATGGCTTCAAAAGAGTCTTATTTTCTGGAAGTTATGGTAGAAAAAGAAAACAATGTATTCCCAATGATTCCAACAGGAGCTTCAGTTTCTGATATCAGATTAAGTTAATATTATGGAAAATCAAACATTCACTATTTCTGTTTATTCAGAAAATAACGTTGGCTTGCTAAACAGGATATCAGGTATCTTCTTAAAGCGTCACATCAACATATTGAGTTTAAACGTTTCAGAATCAGAAATCGAAAATGTTTCGAGATTTATAATTGTAGTGCATACCACAGAAAAATGGGTACAGAATATTGTAGGTCAAATCGAGAAACAAATTGAAGTGATAAAAGCTTTTTATCATATAGATGAGGAGACCATTTTCTTGGAAAATGCTTTATTCAAAATAGAGTCAGGTTTGCTATTTGACGAAAAACAAATCCAAAATATAATAAAAGAAAGTAACTCCGAAATAGTTACCGTTTCCAGAGAGTTTTTTGTGATTTCCAAATCCGGAAGGCGTTCAGAAATTGAAGAATTATATAAAAATTTAAAACCTTTCGGAATTATGCAGTTTGTCCGTTCCGGAAGAATATCAGTTTCTAAAGAAAAAATGGAAATATCAGCATTATTAGAAGAATTAAAAAATAAACAAATATAACACGATGGCAAATTATTTCAATTCATTACCACTTAGATTACAATTAGAACAATTAGGCGTTTGCGAATTTATGGATCAAGTAGAATTCACAGATGGCATAACAGCTTTAAAAGGAAAAAAAGTCGTTATAGTCGGTTGTGGAGCGCAAGGACTGAACCAAGGCCTAAACATGAGAGACTCAGGTTTGGATATTTCCTATGCTTTGAGAGCAGAAGCAATCGCTCAAAAAAGAGCTTCGTATGTGAATGCCGCTGATAATGGTTTCGAAGTGGGAACCTATGAAGAATTAATCCCAACAGCTGACCTGATATGCAACCTTACACCAGACAAACAACATACAGCGGTGGTGACGGCGATTATGCCATTGATGAAAAAGGGATCTACCTTGGCCTATTCCCATGGTTTCAATATTGTGGAGGAAGGAATGCAAATTCGTAAAGATATCACCGTAATTATGTGTGCTCCAAAATGTCCGGGATCAGAGGTTCGCGAAGAATATAAAAGAGGATTTGGTGTGCCAACACTTATCGCTGTTCACCCTGAAAACGACCCGAACGGAGAAGGTTTTGAACAAGCGAAAGCCTATGCGGTTGCGACCGGAGGACACAAAGCGGGAGTTCTGAACTCTTCTTTTGTAGCGGAGGTAAAATCAGATTTGATGGGAGAGCAAACCATTCTTTGCGGTATGCTTCAAACGGGTTCTATTTTATGTTTTGACAAAATGATTGAAAAAGGAATCGAGCCTGCTTATGCCTCAAAATTGATTCAATACGGCTGGGAAACGGTTACCGAGGCTTTGAAATATGGCGGAATTACCAATATGATGGATCGTCTTTCCAATCCTTCAAAAATAGAAGCTTACAGGTTAGCTGAAGAATTAAAAGATATTATGCGCCCGTTGTTTCAAAAGCATATGGATGACATTATTTCGGGAGAGTTTTCTAAAAACATGATGATCGACTGGGATAATGACGACGTTAATCTATTGAAATGGAGAGCGGCCACAGCCGAGACTAATTTTGAAAAAACAGCAGCTACGACAACTGAAATTTCTGAGCAAGAGTACTTTGACAATGGCGTGTTAATGATTGCAATGGTAAAAGCGGGAGTAGAATTGGCTTTTGAAACGATGACGCAAACAGGGATAATTGAAGAGTCAGCTTACTATGAGTCACTGCATGAGTTGCCTTTGATCGCGAATACGGTAGCCAGAAAGAAACTGTATGAGATGAATCGAATTATATCGGATACAGCAGAATATGGTTGTTATTTGTTTGACCATGCCTGCAAACCGTTATTGACTGATTTTATGAAAACTGTTGACACTAATGTGATTGGAAAACCATTTTCTGTTACAAATAGCGTTGAAAACTCAGTTCTAATTGCAGTTAATAAAAGTATCCGTCAACATCCGATAGAAGAAGTTGGGGAGTGGTTGAGAGAATCTATGACCGCTATGAAAAAAATAGGATAGGTTAATTGGGAATTACCACACATTAGGATGTGTTGAGATTTGCGCTGTATCATTTGTTTATCAATTATTTTGGATTAGTAAACAACATGTGAAACTTGATAATGGATATGGCTGCTTATTACTTTCACTTAACTTCATGCGAAGTTGATAGTTAAGTGAAGTAATTCCTTAAATGAATAAAGGAGCTAAGTATTTGATTTATAATTTGTTGATAAAGTAAGTAAATCATATAAGAAGGTTTTGGTGGTAAAAAAAGGACGCAAATATTTTAGATAATTAAGTGTCTAAAACAGAGTTTTTTTTACTACTATATTAATTGTTATAATTTTTGTTAATGTAAAAAGACGGGGGGAGTTTATCTTCTTAGTCTTTTTTGTTTATAAGGTTATGAGATAATTAGCGTGATAATGTGGAATATGCACAAATGCAGACGA
>JBLIHD010000072.1:0-7960 GCA_047636335.1 Flavobacterium sp. | reverse complement strand
CGAATAAAAAATAAAATTTGAATTTTAAAAAGGATTAAATATACCTTTGCAACACTTGAAAATCATTTTATGAAATCAACATCTTTAAAATTTATCCTTTTATTATATATCCTTTTTGCTTTTGGATGCAAACAAAAAAAAGAAGTTTCCGATGCCGATATAGCGTCCTCCAAAAATGAAATCCAATATGCCAAAGGGTTTGAAATTCATAAATATAACGGCTATTCCATAGTGAAAATCACCAGTCCCTGGCCCGAAGCCACAGAAAGTTTCAGTTATGTTTTGAAACAAAAAAACGTTGTCATTCCCGACAGTTTGTTGCATTTTACCATTATTCCCATTCCCATAAAAACGATTGTGGTGACCTCAACCACCCATATTCCCTCTTTGGAAATGTTGGGCGTCGAAAACACTTTGGTCGGGTTTCCCGGTACTGATTATATTTCATCAGACAAAACCAGAAAAAGAATTGACGCAGGAAGAGTCAGAGAGGTTGGGGAAAATGAAAGTCTCAACACCGAAGTTTTAATAGACATGGAACCTGACGTGATTGTGGGCTTTGGTCTAACCAGCAGCAACCCCACTTTAGACATCTTACAAAAAAGTGGTTTAAAGGTAATGCTCAACGGCGATTGGACAGAACAATCACCTCTTGGGAAAGCAGAATGGGTTAAGTTTTTCGGCGCTTTGTACGGATTAGATTCCAAGGCAAATTCGATTTTTGCTAAAATCGAAAAAGAATACAAGACTACTTTGGCTTTAGCCAAAAAGGCCACAAAAAACCCCACGGTACTTAGCGGAGCCATGTTTCAGGACCAGTGGTACGTCCCACAAGGCGAAAGCTGGGCTTCACTGTTTCTAAAAGATGCCCATGCTCATTATTTATGGGCAGACACTAAAGGAACTGGCGGCTTATCCCTCCCCTTTGAAGTGGTGTTAGAAAAGGCGCAAAAAGCGGAATTCTGGATTGCACCCGGAGATTTTTCTTCCTTGAAACAAATGAGCGATAGCAACCCACATTATGCGCAATTTGATTCATTCAAAAATAAAAAAGTATATTCGTATGCCTTAAACAAAGGGACGAAAGGTGGAATTCTATATTTTGAGTGGTCTCCTAACCGTCCCGACTGGGTGTTGAAAGATTTGATCAAAATATTTCATCCCGAGTTATTACCAAATCATAAACTTTTTTTCTTTCAGAAATTAGAATAAATTGAAGCATACTAAACGAAATACCGTTCTTTTCTTTATCCTGACCACTGGAGTGGTTTGCCTGTTTATAATCAACATCAGCTTAGGATCCGTTTCCATTCCCCTAGAAGAAGTGTTTCACAGCCTTATAGGCGGAACTTCCAGCAAAGATACTTGGCAATACATCATCATTAACTACCGCTTGCCTAAGGCGATTGCCGCGGTTTTAGTGGGTATGGGACTATCTATTAGTGGTCTTTTAATGCAAACCTTATTCAGGAACCCATTGGCGGGACCGTATGTCCTGGGACTCAGTTCAGGTGCGAGCCTAGGGGTTGCAATGGTTATTCTGGGAGCAGCATTTCTGCCAGATTCTGTGGCTTCCCTTCTACTGTCGTCCTACGGAGTAGTTTTGGCTTCCAGTTTAGGTAGCTTTTTGGTTTTGATGGCCGTTTTATTGGTCTCCTATAGATTACGCGACACCATGGCCATATTGATTGTAGGGCTTATGTTTGGAAGTTTGACAAGTGCCATTGTGGGGACTTTAAGCTATTTCAGCACCGCAGAACAACTACAAAAATTCACTTTCTGGTCCTTAGGGAATTTAGGAAATCTATCGTGGACATCGATACTGATTTTATTTATATGCGTATTGATAGGTTTGCTTTTGAGTCTTTTCAGCATAAAGCCCTTGAACGCATTGCTTTTAGGAGAAAATTATGCCCGCAGTCTGGGTTTAAACTATAAAAAATCACGGCTGGTCATCATATTTGCCACCAGCGTTTTGGCAGGAAGCATAACCGCTTTTGCGGGCCCAATCGCCTTTATCGGGCTGGCTGTTCCCCACATCGCTAAATTAGTTTTCCAAACCAGTAATCACGTTGTTTTATTCTGGAGTACCCTGCTTTTTGGAGCGAGCATCATGTTGATCTGTGACGGTATTTCGCAAGTTCCAGGCGGTGACATTACATTGCCCATCAATGCGGTAACCTCCATTTTTGGTGCACCAATAGTCATTTGGTTATTAATTCGAAAAAAGAAAATGATCGGATAATGGAAAACAAGACAATCTTAACGGCTTCCGATATTAGTATTGGTTACTCCCATAAAAAAGAGAAAACCCTTATTTCTTCGAATATTAATTTAACCCTGAAAAAAGGAAAACTCATTTCCTTGATTGGTGCCAATGGAATAGGAAAATCAACTTTGCTGAGAACCTTAACGGGAATCCAAAAAACGCTTTCAGGAACGGTTTTACTGAATGGCCAAAACATTCATAAACTGGATTCACTGACGTTAGCCCAAAACTTAAGTGTCGTTCTTACCGAAAAATTGCCTCCAAGCAATCTGACCGTTTTTGAGCTCATTGCTTTGGGGAGGCAACCCCATACGAATTGGATCGGGAAATTAAGCAACTTGGATATTGCAAAAGTTAACGAAGCCATGGAACTGACACAAATCAGTCATTTGGCGGCAAAAAAACATTACGAAATCAGTGATGGGCAATTACAAAAAGCACTAGTTGCAAGGGCACTGGCACAAGACACACCGCTTATTATTTTGGATGAACCCACTACCCATTTGGATTTATTGCATAAAGTGGCGCTGTTTAAACTCTTGAAAAAACTAACCCAAGAAACGCAAAAATGCATTCTGTTTTCAACACATGACATCGACATGGCGATTCAGCTTAGCAATGAAATGATCATAATGACTCCAGAAACTGTAGTTCAGGACGAACCCTGTAATTTTATTTCCAAGGGAAGTTTTAATACTATATTCAAGGATGAACATATTGTTTTCGACAGCCAAAAAGGGAAGTTTATCATTCGTTAAAAACATAAACCTTGCTGAACTGTATACCTATTATTATCATTGAAAAATAAGATTATAATCTACATCCCTTTCAACAAGTTAATGCTTACAGTAGCTATATTTGAATCTGGAAATCGCCTAAAAAACTGTGTGTCTGGATACAATCCGGCTTCTGCGGCAATTTTGTGCAAAACTGATATTTCCACGATATACTGGTCTGAAAATCCGTGCGTCGCATCGTAGGCGGTTGCAGCCGTTTTACCCAAATTATCAGTAGTCAAAGTTGGAGAAATCGTGTGCAGTTCTATTATCAACAAACCGAATTTTCTTACATATGGCGACCATTTGTTAAAATGCTCCAATAGACTGTCTTCCACGAGATTATTGCTGATTCGCATTCCCCTGTAGGCAAAAGCCCCCGTGGACTGGCTCCCCCTATCCGCTGCGATGTGTTTTGGCATTTCCCAAATGCGGTTGTGGTCAAGAAACGTACGCACATTCAACAAATCTTTTAAATCGATACCGTAATTTTCCACTAAATCATCCCTTAATAAATGCGGACGACCAATATCTCCCCAAATGACTTTAGCCCAAATATTGGCTTTGATCAAATTGGCCCGGGTGACTTTCAGGGCGGCCTGATTGTAATCGGCACCCACAAGAAACAACGGATAATCGTCCAGCATTTTACCGCGTAAAGTTTGCCTTTCGATAACGGTAAAAATGTGTTCTAGGAACGCTCCATTGCCGCAACCCATGTCCAGAATCCCTTTTGGTTGTTCCTCTATGGGTAAATTAAACAATCTAACGATAATTTCATCCACTACTTTAAAATAACTGTCATGAGCTCCGCCACTACCCCACACATTCATTTCGCGATCCAAGTGAATTTCATCTTCGCCTTCGGCAACATTGCGCAATATGCTCGGATTGCCAAAAAGCAAATCATCCATTTTACTGAATGTGGGCATATAGGAGACGGTCACCCCATAAGCGGAAGCCCTTTTTGCATAAAACAGACCTGTTTCCGTGAATTGATAATTACCGTTCTTTTGGATAAACCAACCCAAATAAGCCAAAAAATCTAATATGGTTTTAAAATTTTCAGGAGATTTGTGGAACTCTTCCGGGCGGAAGGAAATTTCCATAAAATACTTATGAAACATACCGCTCATTCCGAGTCTGACTAAAGTTGGCCCAACTACTGCGCCTTCAATATGAGTCAATATTTGGTGTTGCACTTCTTCAATTTTTGAGTCATCCGAAAATACGATGCCGTAATTTTCTTTATACTTTTCATATATAACCTTCAAGCGTTCAAAAGGGGCCTCTTCAAACAATCTGGGATGAAATTGCATAGAAAAATGCAACAAGTCGACCACGTCTTCATACAAATGAAACAGTGAGAAAGCGGTTTCACTCTTGTCACTTAAACTGAATGTAATTTCGTCAGTAGCATTGTTTAGATAGTGTTTCAGAAAGCCTTGCGAACATAATACGCGCAATCCCACATTAAGATAACCTTCATTTGCTTCAAACCGTAAAGTCAGTTCACTTAGTGTACACTCCTTTTTATCCCATATAAAAGACAAGACTCCTTTTTTATGCAAGGCGTAGGCAACCGGCGCGGTAACCAATCCATCCAAATGCCTAAAAATAGAACTTCTGAGAAAAACTTTATCAATCATAATAGATTTTTTAAATGAGTTGCATTCGATTAAAACCAAACTGCCATCCCAAATATATAAAATTTCATACTAACAGTAAATTTCCTTTACAAGCTGTATTTCCAATTATCCCTTCAACTGAATTTGCCTTTTGGCTTCCCCTATTACGAAAGCTACCGAATTGGCTATGTTGAAACTGCGAATGTTCGCTGACATCGGAATCTTTAAATGGTTTTCAAATTGGGACAGTATGTCCTCGCTTAATCCCCTGCTCTCTTTTCCAAAAACCAACCAATCCCCATCTTGAAATTCAATTTCCAAGTACGACTTCTTCGCATGGGAACTCATCAAGAAAACTCTTGAGGAATCTGGAATTTGTTCGATCCATTCGGCTACATTTTGATACTCCGTTACATCCAGATGCACCCAATAATCCAAACCGGAGCGTTTCAAGTTTTTATCATTAATCACAAAACCCAAAGGATGTATAAGGTGCAGTCGGCTTTCGGTGCCCACGCACAATCGACCAATATTTCCTGTATTATTGGGTATTTCCGGCTCAACTAAAACAATGTTCAACATTTTTTATTTATTTAAATATGGAAAAACTAAAAGAAGGAACCCTTCCATTAAATCTCGATTTGAAAATCACTGACTTCAATCACGTCCCCTGATTGCAAATTGTCCAGTAGCACATTCCCTATCCGGACACGAACCAATCGTAAGGTAGGGAAACCCACCGCAGCGGTCATTTTCCTGATTTGGCGAAATTTGCCTTCATTGACAGTGATGGAAGCCCAAGAAGTTGGGCCATGACGTTCGTCACGGATCTTTTTCCCCCTTAGTCCAAAATTTGGAGTTTGATCAATAAGAACAGCTTCACAACGTTTAGTGACGTATTTAGTGCCGTTAAAACCTATTTCAACACCTATTTTCAATTTATCAATTGCCTCTTGGGTAATAATGCCGTCCACCTGCACATAATATTCTTTGTCCACTTTCCTAGAACGAACGATTTCGCTCATCATTCCATCTGTGGTTAAGAACAACAACCCTTCCGAGTCTTCATCCAGGCGTCCTATCGCCATTGTTCCTTCGGGAAAATCGTGCAGTTCTCCTAGTAGTTTCTTTTTCCTTTTCAATTCGTAAATAAATTGACTTAAATAACCAAAGGGTTTGTGGAGGACAAAGTGCTGATGAGACATACTATTAATACTATTTCGTGCAAAAATACATTTTTAAATTGTCTGACATCAATTTTTAGGAATCTCAGCCATCTTTTGTTACTTTTACTTACCACAAAAGTCTATTTATGTCAAACACGCTTCCGTTTTTATTCCTTTTTATTATTGCCCTCGCCATTGGCGCTTTCATCGGAAAGCTGATTTTTTCCGCCCGTTTTCAATCCGAAAAAATTAGTCTAGAAGAAAAGTTAATAGCACTAAATCACCAATTCAACAAGTTGGATGAGCAATTTTCAAATAACAATATAGTTTTCGAAAAACAATTGGAAACCATTAACTCAGAAAAAGAAAATATCCGAAACGAAAAAGACAGCCTGGCAATTCAACTTTCAAAAAAAGAAGTCGATTTTGAGAATCTTTGGGAACGCAACAAAGAGCAAAAAAACGAAGTGGAGAAACTTCAGGAAAAATTCACCAAAGAATTCGAAAACTTAGCAAACAAGATATTAGACGAAAAGTCCACTAAATTCACTGAACAGAACAAAGAAAATATGAAAAGTATCTTGACACCTTTGCAAGACAAGATTCATTTATTCGAAAAGAAAGTCGAAGACACGCACAAGGAAAGTATCGATTATCACGCGGCTTTGCGCCAACAGATTCTTGGATTACGAGAAATGAACATACAGATGAGTAAGGAGACCATCAATCTGACAAAAGCGCTGAAAGGCGACAGTAAGATGCAGGGGAATTGGGGAGAACTGGTTCTTGAGCGCGTACTTGAAAAATCGGGCTTGGAAAAAGGTCGTGAATATGAAGTGCAACAAAGCTTTACAACAGAGGAGGGAAATCGTGTTTTCCCGGATGTAGTCATCAATTTACCCGATGGCAAAAAAATGATTGTCGATTCAAAAGTATCTTTAACTGCATATGAAAAATACATCAACGAGGAAGAAGACGGCTTAAAAAACGATTATCTAAAAGAACATGTCAACTCCATAAAACGTCATGTAGAGCAACTGGGGAATAAAAACTATCAGGATTTATACCAAATAGAAAGTCCAGATTTTGTGTTGCTTTTTATCCCTATCGAACCGGCCTTTGCAATGGCCCTGAATGAGGACACGGCATTGTACAACAAAGCATTCGAAAAAAACATTGTAATTGTTACTCCCGCCACCTTATTGGCCACTTTACGCACCATTGACAGTATGTGGGCAAACCAAAAACAACAAGAAAATGCCTATGAAATAGCGCGCCAAGCAGGCGCTTTGTATGATAAATTCGAAGGTTTCGTGTCTGACTTGACAAAAATAGGGAAGAAAATAGACGAAAGCAAAACGGAATATAATGCCGCCATGAACAAATTAGTGGAAGGAAAAGGAAATTTAATCACGAGCGTCGAGAAGTTAAAAAAAATGGGGGCCAAGGCCAAAAAATCGCTTCCGGAAAACGTATTGTCCAGGGCCGAACAAGACGAAAACCAACTATTAAATTAAATGAGAAAATGAAAAAGTTTATAGGAATCCTGGCAACTGTAATCATGTTGTCCATACTATGTTATTTTACTTTCGTATACTATGCCACTTATAGCGAAGGTGTTCGATCGGGGCAGCTGATAAAGTTCAGCCATAAAGGAGTGGTATTCAAAACTTGGGAAGGCGAATTGAGTCAAGGAGTTTCGGGATCTCAAATTTTCGCTTTTTCCGTATTGGATAAGGATAAAGACGCGATTTCTGTTTTAAAAGAGTTGGAGGGCCAATATGTAAAATTGTCTTATATTGAACGCTACAAGACTTTTCCTTGGTGGGGCGATACCAGATATTACATAGTTGCAGTAAAAAAAGGAGTTTCACCATTTCAAAAAAATTAAACTATGAATTCAATATACAAAACCGTCGCTTCTTCAAATATCACTATTTCACAGCTAATGTTGCCCTCCCACACCAATTTTAGCGGTAAAATCCACGGTGGTTATATCCTTTCCTTGCTGGATCAGATCGCTTTTGCCTGTGCTTCAAAGTTTTCAGGAAATTACTGTGTTACTGCATCTGTTGATACTGTAGACTTTTTAAGACCCATTGAAGTGGGGGAATTGGTGAC
>JBLIHD010000071.1:0-7996 GCA_047636335.1 Flavobacterium sp. | reverse complement strand
TCAAATAATTAGCAGTTAAATTCGTCTTATGGATTTTCAGGGCACAAAAAAACCGAAACAGACGATAGTGCCCGTTTCGGTTTTGTTTCAGGGTTTTTCCCTGCTAGCTATCTTTTGTGCTTATCCAAGTATTTCGTTTTGGAATTTTAATAGTCTAATTCGGCTTTGTGTTTTTCGATAAAATCGGCCCATTTTACGGGCTGTTTCCCCGTGATTTCATAAAAAGTGTCAAAGGTGTCGTCGGCTCCGGGAATGGTTCCAGCGGCATAACGCTTAAAGTGATCGTATACGCAACCCATATAAGCCATTTCTGCGCCCGCATCGATCATTGACTGCAGAAATACGTCGGGGGAAAGCGCTTCATACCGAAAAGGCTTTCCAACAATCGAAGTCATCAGCGCGGCTATTTCGTTAAAATTCTTGGCGTCATACCCAAGTCTATATGTTTTGCCCACATGCAGTTCAGGATGTGCCAATGTGACTGCAGCCACTTCGGCCACATTATCGACATCTACCCAGCTCATTCTGGCATCAGCAACATAATGGTGTAATACGCCATCTCCTATTGCTCCTTTGCCGCCGTATCCAAGCAGATTCTGCATGAAATCCTGGGGACGCAAATGCGTATACGAAAAACCGGCCCACTCGATATAACGTTCCACGAACTGATGCCAAGCCCAATGCCCGATAGACGTATCGTCAGGACCGCAAGCGCCAAGATGCACGATATATTTTACACCGGATTTTTTGGCGTTATCTAGCAGCGCTTTGCTTTGGCGCAGCATTTCTACGGTATAGGCAGTCACCATAAAAACGCGATCAATGTGCTTGAAAGCATCCATATGCGTGCTCTCATCATCAAAATCGAGAATGACCGTTTCTATTCCTATCTCGTTAAACGGCGCCGCTTTCTCCGGCGTGCGAACAGCAGCAACGATTTCTATGGATGTATCCGACAAAAGGAAATCGATTGTTTTGCCTCCAACCTGGCCGGTCGCGCCCATTACTAGGATTCTTGGTTTAACTATGTTTGACATATAATTGATGTTTTTTATCTGATTTATGAAGTAGAGTTACCGGAACGCAAAGGTAGCAAGCATTAAATTAAACAACCTTGATCTGGGACAAGAACATTTAATGCCGTAAAACAATAAACCCCGGACAAGTCCGGGGTTTATATCTACAAGTTATATTCTAAAGTTGATTAAAAGAAACCAACTGGTTCTTTATCGTAAGAAACCAACATGTTTTTAACCTGACGGTAATGGTCTAAGGCTAATTTGTGGTTTTCACGACCAAATCCTGATTTTTTAACTCCACCAAACGGTGCGTGAGCAGGATAAGTATTGTATTGGTTTACCCAAACTCTACCGGCTTGAATTGCTTTTGGTACTTGAAATAATTCGTGAGCATCTCTACTCCAAACTCCTGCACCTAAACCATAAATGGTATCATTTGCAATTTCAATCGCTTCTTCAGTAGAACTAAAAGTAGTCAAAGCTACAACTGGTCCGAAGATTTCTTCTTGGAAAACACGCATTTTGTTGTTTCCTTTCAAGATGGTTGGTTGGATGTAATACCCGTTAGAGATATCACCTTCATAGTTTCCTGCTGAACCACCTGATAGTACTTCTGCTCCTTCTTCTTTACCAATTTTGATATATCCTAAGATTTTCTCCATTTGGCTTTGAGAAACTTGTGAACCTAGCATCGTTTCAGGATCCAATGGATTTCCTACTTTGATTTTTTTGATTCTTTCTAGCATTCTTTCGATGAATTTATCGGCAATGCTTTCGTGAACTAAAATACGTGATGGAGTGGTACAAATTTCACCTTGATTCAAGGCAAACATAAGGGCACCTTCAATTGCTTTACTAAAGAAAGCATCATCGTGGTCCGCTACTGACGGGAAGAAAACATTTGGTGATTTACCACCTAATTCCATAGTTACCGGAATAATGTTTTCGGCTGCGTTATGGTAAACTTTACGTCCAGTTTCTGTAGATCCTGTGAATGAAAGTTTAGCTATACGATCAGAAGTTGCTAGTGCTGCTCCTGCTTCGTTACCAAATCCTGTGATAATGTTAAGAACACCTGCAGGTAAAATATCACCTATTAGTTCCATTAGGCACATAACACTTGTTGGTGTTTGTTCCGCTGGTTTAACCACTACTGTATTTCCTGCTGCTAAGGCTGGAGCAATTTTCCAGGCTAACATTAACATTGGGAAGTTCCATGGAATGATCTCACCCACAACTCCTAATGGTTCGTGAAGAACGATACTTACAGTGTCTTTATCATGTTCTGAAATGCTCCCTTCATCTGCACGAATTACACCTGCAAAATAACGAAAGTGATCTACACAAAGAGGAATATCAGCAGCACGAGATTCGCGGATTGGTTTACCGTTATCGATGGTTTCCAAAGTCGCCAAGTACTCTAAATTATCTTCCATTACCTGGGCAATTTTCAATAACATGTTACTTTTTTGAGTGGCAGAAGTTTTACTCCAAGTTGGAAATGCCTCATGCGCTGCATCTAAAGCCGCATCTACATCTTCTTGGGTTGATTTTGCCGCTTGGGTAAAAAATTTACCGTCAATTGGTGATGGATTGTCGAAATATTGTCCCTTGATAGGGTCTACAAATTTTCCTCCAATAAAATTACCATATCTTTCTTTAAAAACTGGTTTTATTACATTAGCCATATCTATATATATTTAAATTAAACAATTGTCAATTGGCTGCTTTAAACTCGCAACCAAATACCTGACAAAGGTAATTTAAGACTAAAGGAAAGGGGTTACGGAAAGGGTTCAGAAAGTTATGAAAAAAGGCCAATTTTCTGTAAAACAAAAAACAAAATAGTTACATCGCTTACTAGTATTACGATACGCGCAAATAGCACGATTAATTAATTTCCTTTGGACTTTTGCCAAATTTATTTTTAAAGGCTGTACTAAAGTTAGAAAGGTTGTTATAGCCAAAATCCATATATATATCGATAGCTGTTAAAGTTCCTTCTGCTAGAATTTCTTTGGCTTTCTGTAGGCGTTTGTCTTGCAACCATTTTCCTGGACTTGTATTGTATTCGATTATAAAATGACGTTTAAAAGTAGAAATACTCATATGGCATAAGAATGCGATTTCTTCTACTTTTAAATTAGAATGAATGTTGCTTTCCAAAACCTTTTTGAACGGGGAGACTTCTTTTGAAATTAAGGAGTGCAAATACAATTCAAATCTATCACCATATTTATTGATAAGATAGAGCATTATTTCTTCAAACTTTACCGACAGAAAATTTTGCGTAAATGGAGTCGACACCGAACTGATTGCAGACAAGGAGTTTAAATAATTCGTAATGTAAGCGTCATTTTCAATAACAAAATAGGGGATTTCATCTTTGTTGTGTAAGGTAGTACTAGAATGTTTGTCTAAGAATTCCTGTAGTTTCCTTTCTGAAAAAAATAACAGTTTACAGAAATAAACTTTTTCTATGTCCATCAATTCAGTCCAGAGACTATTCCCTTTTTTTATAAGCAGTGATTGGTCTTTGTTGACTGCAATCGAAGTATCCGAAAAATGGACTTGCTTTTTACCCACTTGTAAAAAACTAAACATATTCATGCTTAAATTCACCTTGCTTTTTACGACGTCATTAGTCATTTTAAAATCATATACGAATAAATCCACAGCTGAATTGTCGTTTTTTATATAGATTTCGGGGATATTTTCTATTGGCATTTTTAAAGTCTTAGAGTCTTCAAATATAGTGTTTATAAATGTTTTTGCAATTGGATATAGCGTCCCATATTAACAAACCTTGCATTAGCACTACTATTTCAAACTGATTATTATATAATATTTAGCAGTCTTTCTTTCGAATGCTACCCATAAGTTTTACCTTCACAAAAAATATAAAAAATGCACTGCAATACTAATGACTAAAGCCAGATATTTCAAATTAATCCTGATTTTAGGTTCCCTTACAGCACTTGGACCTTTTTCTATAGATATGTATCTACCTGGTTTTGCAGGAATTGCAAAGGATTTAAATACGACTGTTGCAAATGTCGCTATGACTTTGTCTAGTTATTTCATCGGAATTTCCGCTGGGCAATTGTTATATGGGCCATTATTAGACCGTTACGGGAGAAAAAAACCATTGTTTATTGGTTTGCTTGTATATGTATTTGCTTCTTTGGGTTGCGTTTTTGTAAAAGATATCGATACTTTTATCGGATTACGGTTTATTCAGGCCGTAGGGAGTTGTGCAGCTACCGTGGCTTCCGTTTCCATGGTTCGCGATTTGTTTCCCGTGCGCGATATTCCTAAGGTGTTTTCCTTATTGATGCTGGTTGTAGGTTTGTCACCAATGCTAGCTCCTACCGTGGGCGGATACGTTACGCATGCCTACGGATGGCATATGGTGTTCCTGATTTTGATGTTTTTAGGAATTATAATTCTATGTGCAGCACAATTTGGACTACCCAACAGCTATATTCCAGACCCCTCCATTTCATTAAAACCCAAACCGATACTGTTGAATTTTGCCATTGTTTTGAAGGAGCCGCAATTTTATACTTACGCCTTTACGGGGGCTATTGCATTTTCGGGATTGTTCACTTATGTGGCGGCTTCTCCCATCCTGTTTATGGATATCTTTAAGGTGGACGCTAAAACTTACGGTTGGATTTTCGCTTTCATGTCGCTCAGTTTTATATTGGCGAGCCAGCTCAACTCCGTTTTGCTCAAATGGTTTTCCAGCGAAAAGATGATATATGGCGCTTTAGTAACACAATCCGTTATCGTGCTCACTTTTTTAATCTGTTCCATTAATGATCTTCTGGGATTATATGAAACAATTGTCATGCTATTTTTATTCTTGGCCTGTTTAGGTATCTCTAATCCTAACACTGCCGGACTTACGCTTGCCCCTTTTACAAGGAATGCTGGAAGCGCTTCGGCTTTGATGGGTGCAATTCAATTAGGCCTAGGCGCTTTCGCTTCCTTTGCGGTAGGCCTTTTTGTAAAGAACTCCATGGTTCCCATGGTAGTAATCATGACCATTTCTACGATTACGGCACTAGCCGTTTTAGTTATTGGTAAACGAACGATTAAAATTAAACACTAAAACAGGCTCATAACCTAATTTCTGGTTTTAACTTTTTGATTCGTCAGTTGCAGCTGCTTTCGTTTTATTGGGTCTGATAATCATTCGGAAAGATTGGTCTTGAGAAAGATAAGCAATCATCCAATTAATAAATGTAGAGATTCTATTGCGATAGGTTATCAATGAAATTAGGTGAATAAACAACCAGATTAGCCATGCAAAAAAACCATTAAAATGCAGTTTGGGGCTTGGCAAATCAACGACAGCTTTATTCTTTCCTATAATTGCCATAGAACCTTTATCATTGTATTTAAAAGGCAGCATCGGTTTGTTTCGATTCATCAATTTAAAATTGGCTGCCAAATTCAATCCCTGCTGAATGGCAACCTGAGCGACCTGCGGATGACCTTCCGGAAAATGATCATCAGTAAGCTGAATGCAGGTATCACCTATGGCATAGATGTTTTGTGTGCCACTTACTTTGTTGAATGCGTCTGCTGACATTCGTTTTCCACGGCCATAACTTTCTGCAGGAATTCCTTCAAAGACTTTTGCAGTAACTCCTGCGGCCCAAATTAGATTTTTAGTTTCTAATGTTTTTCCATCTGAGAAAAATACGGTGTCGTCTTTATAATCAACAACCTGGGTATTCAGTTTTATAACGACTCCGAGGTCTGAAAGTGCTTTATAAGTGTCTTCTTGTGAAGCTTTACTCATGGGCGCCAATAAGACATCTCCTCCATCAATTAAGTAGATGTTACTTGCAGATGTAGCCAACTCTGGATATTCCTTTAGAAAAATGTTCTTTCTCATTTCGGCATACATACCAGATACTTCGACACCGGTGGGTCCGCCGCCAACAACGACAATCGTTAACAGTTTCCTACGTTTTCGGATATCTTTGCAAATGGATGCTTTTTCTAAATTTTTTAATAACGTATTACGCATCACAATGGCATCATTGAGCGTTTTCATGGGGATTGCGTTTTTCTTAACGTTTTCCATTCCAAAGTAACTAGTTTCGGCACCAGTTGCAAATACTAATTGGTCGTAATGTAACTCTCCGTTGTGCAAAATAATTTTATTTTCTTCAGGAACGACTTTTTGCAGTTCGCCAAGACGAAATTGGAGGTTTTTTTTACCGGCAAAAAATTTTCGGAAAGGATAACTTATGCTGGATGGTTCCAGAAAAGCCGTAGCCACCTGATATATCAGAGGCGGAAAAAAATTATAATTATTTTTATCAACCAGCGTTACGTTAATATCCTTGTGATTCAACATTTCTTTGGCCAGGTTTAGTCCAGCAAACCCTCCTCCGATTATTACAATTTCCATATATTAGTTCCCTTATTTATTTAAAAAAAAATATTAACCATAAAGATACGATAATTATCGAAGGCTATTAAATTTCCAAATAGGAAAAAACTATGATGCGATTACTTTAAAATTGCTCACTTATCTTATTAAACTAATCGTATTTTAGAAAATCACATACTGTTCCAATTGTAAAAATGTTTTCCGCAATCGACGTACTTAATTTTTCTAAAGCGATCCCTCTCTATCTATGCAAATTACTTTGTAAAGTAAAATTAAGTTTAGGCCTTACTTCTAGTACAATAGCCTGATAAACTCCAAATCTGTTAGTGATCGTTTTAATCATTGAAGGTTGAAAAGATACTCAAGTCACCTCTAACGGTGCTTCATCTGCTCTTCCGCAAGCAGCTTCAAAATTAGAAGAGACATTCATTAGTCCATTTTTAATTGCTAAATCCTTTGCTTTTTCTGGTATTTCAGCAATTCCAATTTTTCTGAGTTAAGTCAGATTCAATTTAACTTTCGGCTATTGATTTGTTGACATAGCCGAGTGATCCATTTCGTTTTAGGCTGGAGTTCACTTTAGAAGGAATTGGAAGCTTTTTTGTCTTTTAGCTTTGGGTTTGTAAAAGTAAATTTCTAGAATGCTAAAATATTATAGGGTACTAGCAATAAAAAAAAGGGCTATTATTACGTTTTCAATAGCCCTTTTCCAAATTCTAAATTATTGTTTGATGAAAACCGAAGTTTTCGCACCTTCTTTTTTAATGCACGAGGCTAAGTCGCGGAGAATTCCTATTTCCTTTTGTTCAATTCATCTTGCAGCCTGCGCATAGCTCTCTGCTCGCGTTCCAAAGCTTTTACTTTATAGATGTCAAATTCCTTTTCGGACTCTTTTAACGCCAGCTTGCTTTCTATGGTTATGGCATTGCTTTGTTTAAATTGGAAAATAAAAAACAGTAGTGTACCAATCAATCCAAGCAAAATAAGGAAAAACAGTGTTTTAAAAAACGTTTTTTTAAATTGAATGCCAAAAAGTAAAATACTTTCTTTTTCAGATCTTAAGTTGGAAACAACAGTTTTTGAGGCAGTTGCTTTGGTTTGTAAACTGTCAATAAGTAGTCTTTGGGAATTCCTAAAATCTGCATTGGCTAAAAGCTTCTCTTGTGAAACTGAAAGAGAATCGAGGACATTCGATTGTAATTTAAGTAATGAAGTAGCATTAATTACTTTATAACCTTGAAAATTATTTGATTTATCAAGAAGGTTTTCAAACTGATATTTTACGGACGCAGAATCAATGACTTTATTTGTGGTTTGACTAAAAATGTTTGTTGTAATAAGTAGTAGGGCAATTGCTGCAATTGTCATTTTTTTCATGAGGTAAAACGCTTTGAATTCATAACTAAGTAAAAAACTAGTTATTGTTAGAATATATAACGACGTATAACACTAGTTATTGCTCTTAAAACAGATTTATAGCTCATTTCACTAAAGTTATTTTTAGTTTTCATCCAATAAAGAATATTGAATTGAATTTTTACACAGATCCAAAATCTCCTGACTC
>JBLIHD010000070.1:0-8031 GCA_047636335.1 Flavobacterium sp. | reverse complement strand
TTCGTGAAATTGATGGCGGTAAAGAAACAGTCTCAACTACTTTACCATTAATTATCGGTGGTCAAAAAGGGCTAGTTGAAGAAAAAGACTTGCGTATTCCAAACATGAGAGGAATTATGACCGCGAGATCTAAAGCATTAACAATTGTAGAGCCAGTTGAGGCAACAGTTAATACAAAGGCTGTGAAATTTGAAAAGCCGGCAGCTAAATCGGCAGTAAAATTAATTTCTGCAGATAATTTAGATGAGTTAATCGACCTATTACACAACGAAGCAAAAGTAATATAACCGTCATAAAGTCAAATGTCGAAAGTCAAAGGGATAGAATTTAACAGTGATTTCCCTTTATGACTTTAGACTTTAAAACTTGAAGACTAAAATAAAAAAATATGTCAATATTAATATATGCAGAATCTGCTGAAGGAAAATTCAAAAAAGTCGCTTTCGAATTAGCTTCATATGCAAAAAAAGTAGCCGAATCTTTGGGAACCACTGTAACGGCAGTAACAGTTAACGCTGGAGATGTTTCGGAATTGTCAAAATACGGAGTAGACAAAGTATTGAAAGTAAACAACGACAAATTAGCTGGGTTTACCGCGAAAGCATATGCCGATGTTATCAAACAGGCGGCACAAAAAGAAAGTGCAAAACTAGTTTTGCTTTCTTCGACCACAGACAGCATTTATCTTTCCTCTTTGGTAGCAGTGGCTCTGGAAGCTGGTTTTGCTTCGAATGTGGTGGGATTACCTGTAAGCACTTCTCCATTTCAAGTACGAAGAAATGCCTTCTCAAACAAAGCATTCAACATAACAGAAATTTCAACTGACGTAAAAGTACTTGGTCTTGCCAAAAACTCGTACGGGCTTGTCGAAACTGAATCTACATTGACCGAAGAAGATTTCGATCCATCAATCGGGGAAAGTGATTTTGGAGTAAAAGTGGAATCAGTTGAAAAAGTGTCCGGAAAAGTATCTATAGCCGACGCCGAAATTGTGGTATCTGCGGGTCGCGGACTAAAAGGACCTGAAAATTGGAGTATGATTGAAGAATTAGCCACAGTTCTTGGTGCTGCTACCGCATGTTCTAAACCAGTTTCAGATCTGGGATGGAGACCTCATGGAGAACACGTTGGGCAAACAGGAAAACCAGTTGCAACTAATCTGTACATCGCTGTTGGTATATCTGGAGCAATCCAACATATCGCAGGAATTAGCTCGTCAAAAATAAAAGTAGTCATTAATACAGATCCTGAAGCCCCTTTCTTTAAAGTTGCCGATTATGGAATTGTAGGAGATGCCTTTGATGTTGTGCCGAGATTAATAGAAAAATTCAAAGCTTTTAAAGCACAGCAATCATAACTCAATAAATCTGCTGAAAATTACTGCCTAAAAACAAGATATTCGTATCTTTGCTTTTAGGCATTCTTTTTTGACATTAGATACCCCCTAATTTACTTATCAAAAAAAGAAACGCAGTACAACGTACCTTTACATTTCAGCAAATATGAGCTTAGTTAAATTATCCATAAAAGGAATTTCATACAGTCAAACACAAAACGGGGCATATGCCCTGATTTTGAATGAAGTTGACGGCGAGAGAAAGTTACCCATTGTTATAGGTGCTTTTGAGGCGCAGTCAATCGCTATTGCATTAGAAAAAGAGATTAAACCTCCGCGTCCATTGACGCATGATTTATTTAAAAATTTTGCAGAGCGTTTTGATATCGTTGTCAAGCAAGTGATCATTCACAAACTTGTTGACGGAGTGTTCTATTCCAGCATCATTTGCGAAAGGGATAAAATAGAGGAAATAATAGATGCGAGAACCTCAGATGCGATTGCGCTGGCATTACGTTTCAACGCCCCTATTTTTACTTACAAAAATATCTTGGACAAAGCCGGTATTTATTTGAAAGCAAACTCCCTAGAAGAGGACAAAGACGCACAAGAAATAGACGATATTCTTTCGAACTCAGAAACTTTTGGAAAAGAAGAAGAAGAAAGTCAATCCGGCCGAGCGTATATGAAACATAGCCTGGAAGAATTGAACGAACTACTTGGCCAGGCAGTAGCGCAGGAAGATTACGAGAAAGCCGCAAAAATACGAGACGAAATTTCAAAAAGGGAATCGTAATTATTTTTTCTCCCGTTCTTTCAACTGAAAACGGGTTTCTGATTAAATTTTAAATGATTGATAGATTAATTTTAAAGAAATATACTTAAGTTTACCACAAAACTTAGTGTTGTGTTTCTTTTGTAATATTAATAAAATTAATCTATGAAATCGAATTTCCTGCTAGTCATAGCAACGTTATTTATTTGTTCAAGTGCCTCTTCCCAAGAATATTATTTGCACTGCGGAAAAATCCTAAACACCCAATCCGGCAAAGAACTATCAAACCAGACCATTATTGTTTCTAAAAACAAAATAATAAAAATACAAGACGGTTTTATCCAAAAAGTAAAGCCTGAAGATATTGAAATCGATCTTAAAAATAAGTATGTTTTACCCGGCCTTATCGACCTACACGTTCATATAGAAGGAGAACATGACAGCAGGAGCTACATGTCAAAGTACATAGACAACGAGGCTGATATTGCATTTCAGGCCGTAGGTTGTGCAGAAATCACTCTTTTAGCCGGATTTACGACTGTCCGCGATTTAGGTGGCACTGGAGTCAATATTTCTTTAAGAAACGCGATCAATAACGGGATTGTAAAAGGGCCTAGAATTTTTACTGCTGGAAAAGCAATATCTACAACAGGAGGACACGCAGATCCGACGAATGGAAGCAACCGAAAACTTGTAGGTGACCCAGGACCACATGAAGGAGTAATCAATTCTCCTGAAGAAGGAGTAAAAGCAGTAAGAGAACGTTATAAAGAAGGTGCCGATGTTATTAAAATCACAGCTACAGGTGGCGTTTTGAGCGTAGCAAAAAACGGTAAAAACCCGCAATTTTCGATAGATGAGATCAAAGCCATCACAACAACAGCCAAAGATTACAATATGCTCACCGCCGCGCACGCACACGGAGACGAAGGGATTCAAAGAGCCATATTAGGCGGTATAAAAACTATTGAACACGGGACATTCATGAGTGAAGAAACGATGGAATTGATGAAAAAATACGACACCTACTTAGTTCCTACGCTGAGCGCAGGAAAGGAAGTAGAAAAAAATGCAGAAATTGAGGGATTTTATCCTGATATCGTAGTTCCAAAGGCCAAAGAAATAGGACCAAAACTTAAGGCTACTTTCGCCAAAGCCTACAAAAAAGGGGTGAAAATCGCTTTTGGGACTGATGCTGGAGTTTTTCCTCATGGTATAAACGCAAAAGAATTTGGCTATATGGTTGAAGCGGGAATGCCGCCATTAGAGGCAATACAGTCTGCAACGATAACAAATGCAATGCTATTAGGAATTGGAAGTGAAGCGGGACAAATCAAAGAGAACTTTTTTGCCGACATCATTGCTGTTGAGGAAAACCCTTTGACTACAATCAAAACCCTTGAAAAGGTTGTTTTTGTAATGAAAGACGGAAAAATATATAAAAATTAAAAACTGTTTACACAAAATTTCAATGAAGCAATATTTAGATTTAGTGCAACACGTAATGGAAAACGGTTGTCAAAAAGGAGACAGAACAGGTACCGGTACAAAAAGCGTTTTCGGATACCAAATGCGTTTTGACTTGAGTGAAGGTTTCCCAATGGTCACCACAAAAAAACTGCACCTTAAATCCATTGTTTACGAATTGCTTTGGTTTCTGAAAGGGGACACGAATATAAAATATCTTCAGGACAACGGAGTGAAAATTTGGGATTCTTGGGCTGACCAAAATGGAAACCTTGGGCCGGTCTACGGTCACCAATGGCGCAATTGGAACAGTGAAGAAATTGATCAAATAACAGATCTGATTACCGAATTGAAAACTAATCCCAATAGCCGCAGAATGATCGTTTCCGCTTGGAATCCTTCCGTACTGCCAGATACCAAAAAATCATTTAACGAAAACGTCGCCAACAATAAAGCAGCCTTACCCCCTTGCCATGCGTTCTTCCAGTTTTACGTAGCCGATGGTAAGCTATCCTGCCAATTATACCAACGCAGTGCCGACATCTTTTTGGGCGTCCCATTTAACATA
This sequence comes from Flavobacterium sp., assembly GCA_047636335.1. Taxonomy (GTDB): domain Bacteria; phylum Bacteroidota; class Bacteroidia; order Flavobacteriales; family Flavobacteriaceae; genus Flavobacterium. The sequence continues at coordinate 3,885 of JBLIHD010000070.1, read as the reverse complement.
GCCTCATATGCGCTGTTGACAATGATGATCGCCCAAGTGTGCGACTTGGAAGCAGGGGAATTCATCCATACCTTTGGCGATGCACATATTTACAACAATCATTTTGAGCAACTTGAATTGCAGCTATCAAGAGAACCCAAATCATTACCAAAAATGATACTGAACCCTGCAATAAAAGACATATTCGAATTTGATTTTAACGACTTCACCCTTGAAGGATACGAGCCACATCCTGCAATAAAGGGCAGCGTTGCTGTGTAAAATAGCCCACCAAGTAGTTTTAAAACTATACTGTCAAAACACTATTTTCATTTCCAGCAAATTCATTCCAAAGGAAAGAGTCAGATTCTGCTTCATTAACAAAGGACCCATCTATTACATATTTGAATTCATAAGAAGCGTCTTTATTAATATTAAAAACACCTTTAAAAATTCCATTCTTTAACTTATTCAAAGCTCCCTCCTCGAGGTTCCAATTGTTGAAATCACCAATAACCGAAGCTTGAATTGCATCTTTGGCCTCTACCGAAAAAGTAACTTTACAAACCGGTTTCGTTTTTACAAATTGTTTTTTTATTGACATAACTGTTTCATCTTTAGATTTATATACCAAAGGAAACAAATTTAATTGAACTTTTTATAGACAGCACGAAGATTTAAGAGAAAGATGCGAACTATGTTAATTTTTAGACAATTCATTAGATTTATAACCGCTAAAATTTAATAAATAAAAAATAAACAGTTTTTACAAAAAATATTCCCAAGGCTAAATAGTGACTTTGGAAATTAAATTTTATCTTTATCAACTAAAATTTAACTTATGGAAAGAGACCAGCATGAACTCTACGAATATGCCCGTAAAAGGTTAAAACAAAAAAAAGGCCTCTATTTTCATTTTGTACTTTTATTTTTAGTCAGTTTATTTATTTTTGTTTCTACAAAAATTTTTAATTTTAGCCCAGAGTTAAACTGGTACATCTGGTTCATTACAGTTTGGCTATTTCTTTTTATTTTACATTTTATCAAAGTTTATATTACGGATTGCTTTATGAATAAAAACTGGGAAAGGGAACAAATAGACCGTCTTGTCGCTTTACAGCAAAAAAAGATAACTGAGTTTGAAACACATATTATTGAAGACACTTCAAAACAAGAACAACCAATATGATTATAATGATTGCAGCCGCAGCAGAAAACAATGCACTTGGAAAAAACAATGAATTGGTTTGGCACCTCCCTAATGATTTCAAACGTTTCAAAAATCTTACTTCAGGACATCACATCATCATGGGCAGGAAAACATTTGAAAGCTTTCCAAAACCGCTTCCCAACAGAACTCATATTGTAATAACCCGTCAGAAAAATTATGCTCCCGCAGGATGTATCGTAGTTCACAGTATAGAAGAAGCAATTGAAATTTGCCCAAAAAATGAAAATTCATATATTATAGGTGGAGGAGAAATATATACCTTAGCAATGCCGTTTTCAGATAAGATAGAACTAACGTTAGTACATCACAGCTTTGAAGCAGATGCTTTCTTCCCGGCAATAAACCTAGAGGAATGGGAAATAATAAATTCTGAACTTCAACCAAAGGACGAAAAACATCTTTTTAATTATACGTATCAAACCTACAGTAGAAAATAAAAAACACCCCAACGAGTTGGGGTGCTTTTTTTTAATCAATGATTGGGAAAATGACCTACTCTTGAAAGAGAATTTGATAACATAATACAAAAATCACAAATGCTAAAAATACTCCAGAAATGAAGGTGATAACATTTGATGTCTTTTGAGAGTACATCTCAAAAAAGCCTTTAATACCAAATACCACGAAGGTACTAAAGACAAAGAAAATTAAAATTTCCAAAAACAGATTTAATCCTAAGAACGTATGTTGCGCTAAAAATGCATTACTGTTTCTTACAACAGCACCATCAAAAATGCTAACAAGAACAAGCGATATGATTAGCGCAAAAAGCAACCACTTGATTTGGATCATTAATTCCCTTTTAATCATCGACTAAAACTATTTCAATTTAACTTTGTAAAACTCGTCATAATTATCCTTAGCCACAATACCCACTTTTAGTGATATTTCAAATAACTTGCATCTATCTTCTTCATTCCTGTTTTTTTATAAATTAAAAAAACGAAACCATGGTTTTGAAATAATTTTTTCTTACTTATTCGAAATCTAGTTTACAGTTCAAAATAGATTGTATTATATTTGTGGAAATTAAAAAAAATGTCAAAAAACATAACGCCCTATAAAAATTCAGCTCTCGGAAAAAAAGAACAAGTTGCAAAAATGTTTGATGCCATATCTGGAAATTATGACAACTTGAACCGTGTCATCTCTTTTGGAATAGACATCAAGTGGCGTAAAAAAGTTTTACAAATTGTAGCGGCATCGAGTCCGAAAACAATTCTGGATATCGCGACAGGAACAGGCGATTTGGCGATTTTGATGGCTCAAACGAATGCTGAAAAAATTGTTGGCTTAGACATCTCTGCCGGTATGCTTGAAGTAGGCGTGAAAAAAATTGCCAACAAAGACCTTTCAAATACTATAGAAATGATTTTGGGTGATTCGGAAAACATGCCTTTCGAGGACAATTCCTTTGACGCCATAACCGTGGCTTTTGGCGTTAGAAACTTTGAAACTCTTGAAAAAGGATTGGCGGAAATAGTGAGAGTTTTAAAACCACAAGGAGTATTTGTAATTTTAGAAACTTCCGTCCCGGATAAAACACCTTACAAACAAGGCTATAATTTTTACAGCAAAAACATACTGCCCCTTATTGGGAAATTGTTTTCTAAAGACGATGTGGCCTACGGATATCTGTCTGAATCGGCAGCAGCCTTCCCTTATGGAGAAGCTTTAAACAATATTTTAAGGAAAGTTGGGTTTATAGATGTGATAGCGATGCCTCAAACTTTTGGCGTAGCCACTATTTATACAGCATCTAAAAAATAATCCTTAGAGATATTTCCTATATGAAAAAAATAGTTGTCCTTTTTCTACTCGCTTTATCCTTCAAAGGAAACTCACAGTTAAAAAAAAGCATGTTTGCTAAAGACCCTATAATAAATTTGGAGAATTTTCAAAAATCCAGAGTGTATTATGGCTTTTACTTAGGATTCAACTCTTTTGATTTCAAAATAGATTACAGAACAGTGGGCCAGGATATCTTAGTTACAAAAACAACTGGATTCAATGTGGGGATAGTGGGAGATTTGAAGCTTCACGAATACATTAACTTGCGATTTGAACCCGGACTCTATTACACAAAAAGAGATTTGAACTATCCCGATTCCTATTTTCAGTCACCAGCGACACTTTTAGATAAATTGCGGGAAGTGAACAGCACCTACATCCATTTCCCGTTGTTGTTGAAGTTTTCATCACTTAGAACAGGCAATATCAGACCATATCTGGTGGGAGGTGTTTCCACAACTTTAAATTTATCCAGCAATTCAAAGTCAAAAGATGATAATTCTGAACAAAAATTTAGGGTAAAACCCTGGACTAACAGCTACGAACTGGGTTTTGGCATTGATCTTTTTTCAGAATATTTTATATTTTCCCCTTCGATAAGAGGTGTTTTTGGACTTTCTGATGAGTTAATCCGCGACAACGATCCTAATAGCCCTTGGACCGGTAATATCGAATCCTTGAAATCAAGAGCTATCTTGATCAATTTCACGTTTCATTAAAAGAGTTATCGGTATACCGTCTTTTAGCGTTCACTCCTCATCTCTATCCTCTTTTAAACTCACTAAGAATGATAGCCGCAGCGGTAGCCACATTTAAACTTTCCGTTTTTTGAACATCACCGAAACGAGGAATTGAAAGCCTGTTTTTAATCACTTTTTCAAGCT
>JBLIHD010000069.1:0-8055 GCA_047636335.1 Flavobacterium sp. | reverse complement strand
ACGATCTTTAATTTTTTTGTTGTTTCATTATTCTGGACATATTGCATAACCTTGTTTATAATGGCGACATCATCCCCTTTAGTAAAAAAAACAAGTTCTTGTGAACTGATTTTTAAATTCATTTTTACCAAATAACGATTACTGAAGATAACCATTCTTCGTAATGGTTTATAAAAATATTCCAAAGCATCTATCAATACTTTTATAAGAAATGATCGATTAAGCATTATTGAAATAAACAGTAACGAAGGGATCAGGTACTTTATAAAAGTATAAAAAGAATCCACGTTTAATTTGACATTTCCTATAAATGCCGCGACTATTAACGATACTGCAAAGACAACAGCTATTCCTCTGGCTTTCTCAGGTCTTGGTAGTTTTTTACGTTTAAATTTCAATAAAAGATTTCCAATGCCAAATAACCCCATTACCGCTAAGAATGAGAAAGTATAAACTCCGGCCAATGCGATAAGATTACCTGCCGTGACGAATAAAACGGATACACACAATATTAAGAAGCTGATAATTATTCTGTAATTAGACCCGCGTTTGTTTTGCTTCAGGAAGTAATTAGGCAATATTCGGTCTAATGTCATACGATTTAATAAACCGGAAACCCCTACAAACGAAGTTAAAACGGCACCACATAGTACCAAAACAGCGTCGATCGAAATAAGATAGGCTAGCCAGGAACCGCCGGTGGTATGCCCTAAATAAGCTAATAATGACTCTTGATGTTCTCCCACTTGGGCAAGAGGAATGATGCAAATTAATAGTAGGGCAATTACCGGATTAAAAAAACTTACAATTGCCCACATATTACGAAGTGTTTTCGGGAAAACACCTGGCTGCTGCTCCTCCACAAAGTTTGCCGAACTTTCAAAACCTGAAATTCCCAGCATAGCGGCAGAAAATCCTAAGAAAAGTGCATTTACTATTCCGCCTGTCGAAACGGGAAGACTCCAGTTGATACTAAAAGTTCCCAGTCCATTATTAAAAATAAACCATGAAGAAGCAAGGACTAATATGGTTAACGTTGACAAATGAATAATAAAAATTACCACTGCAACAATCGATGATTCTCCGATACCTAGAATCGCCAGTCCGGTAAACGTAAGTAAAACAATAATTGTGGCTATCGTTATATTAATTCCCGGAGCTATTCCATGTAAGTAGTGCATTCCTTCTGAAGCCGATATTACCGCTGTAGCCATATAGGATAGTACAGTTAAAGTTGCCGCAAGGGAAGCCAGTCTTTTAGAAGAAGTATTTAATAGTACATTGTAAGCACCACCATTAAGAGGAATCGCACCAACAACTTCTGCGTATATTTTTCTGAATAAAAATAATACAACAGCTACTAACAGTAATGAAATCCAGGCATACTGTCCTGCATACATAATCGTAAGGGCAGATACGTATAAACATGAGGAACTAATGTCATTTCCGCAAATTGCTGTTGCTTGCAATTCGTTTAATTTTTTGTCTAATACTTTTTTCATTATATTTTTGGATTTAACTCAATATTTTTTCTTAAATACCGCTGGCAAGATAATCATTTGCGAGAAATACTCAAATAAGAAAGTAACTCCTTTTTTATTATTAATAATGCGGAATAAGTATGCCTTGAGAGGAAAAAAATTTGGTTTTGCATAATGGCCTGTAATAAAAAAAACGAGTCGAAACAAAAGTGTAAAACATTGTTTTGTAGCGTTTTAATTCGATTTTATTTTTAATTTTTTTTATCTTTGATTGTCTTTAACAGTAACTTTTAAAATCACAAAAAAATTGTAAAACATAATAGTTTGATGATAGTTATATTTATGACTTGTGCCAATGCAAACGTCAGAGGGTTAGAAAAACGTTGGGAAAGGACAGCGATCTGCAGAAATAATTTTGTAAGGCAATTGGCGGTAATTCAATTCAAATTAGGCAATTTACACAATGCATAACTAAACAAAAAATACACAACTTATAGTATAAACAATAAGGAACTAATGATGTACAGCGCTATAAACATAATGGAAAACGGCTCAATACTTATGCAGCGCAGTCATCATTAATCACACCCGATGGAAGAAAGAATTATGAGCAGTAGCTGTCAACTCAAAGTGGGTAATAAGGTGTAATGCGCATAATAATCGCAAAAAATGGCGATCTAAGTAGTAAAATCTAACACAGGAAATAATGATGGATCACGATAATTATTGGAATATGGGAATGATGTGGATTATATGGTTACCTATAATGGTGTTCTGTTTCATTTTTTTTATCGGTTTTTTGATAAGGCCAATAAAAAACAAAATTTGGAAAAGGAATCGCCTTTGGACATTTTAAAAAGAAGATATGCCAATGGGGAACTATCTACGGCCGAGCACGAAGAACGAAAAAATACACTCGGAGGCAATTAGCATTTGTGAAATGTCAGAATAAAAGGAGAGACATCGAAACGGGTTTATTTCAGTGTTTTACTTGAAAAGAAAGTACGTTCTATTCACTCAATAAACGCCTGTGATAGTTTATTTGTCCAAGATGATAGGCTAGGTGGGTAGTAAAGTGGATGAGAATAAACTCGGTTGACGTCTTTTCCTTTAGTACTAAAAGAGGAAAATCCATTTTCAATTCCTCTTCGGATACCTTATCTAAGGCATCGTTAACTACATTTATGGTTTCTTCAATTTTTTTTATAAGCTCTGATTTAGGGATATCTTTTAATGAAAATTCAAGTTCTCTGTTTCTGTCATAATTTGTTTTTCCAAAAACGTTTCCAATATAGGTGTTAAGGTTTCCTACCAGATGTAAACAAAGATTGCCTGCAGAATTAGTTATTCCTTTTCGAATTTTCCATATATCATTTTCATTGTGATAGAGCTCAATTTCGTATTTTAGACTATTTAAATCTCGGTTAAAAAGTGTTTTTAAAGTTTCGATCATTAGATGTTGGATTCTTTATATTTTTTAAGGGATGAAATCGCCTTTTCTTGTATTTTTTTTTGCATGTACCCGGTCCATCCAAATAAAACGCCCGTTATTCCTAAAGCTTGCTTGGACCATTTCCAGATGTCAAAATCATCGATATGTTTTATAATTAATCCGTCCTGAAAATGGAAACGTGCTTGGATGACATTTATGACTTTTCTGTTGATTTTGCTAAAGGTATAGGATGCTGTCCATTGTGCTGACCCGACATATTCGTCCGCTTTTATCTCTGAAGTGTCGATTTTTAAAGAACCTTTACTGCTTTCAATCAGCATTTTCCACATTCGGGAAACATTATCTCCCTTTAGCAATCCAAATATGGGATCACGGAAAGTAATGTCTGGATGGTAGCATTCGGCCATAACTAAAGCGTCAGCATTGGCCAAAGCAGAGTAGAATTTGAAAAGGGTTTTTTCGTTCGCTGTCATATTTACACTAAATGAGGTTTAAATGTAATGTTTTTTTGAGGTTCAAGAGGATTTATTTCAAGAAAAACATACGAAAAACATTAATGTTTTACAAAAATGCTAGGTTGTCATCTATTTTATATAATGTAAATCAGATTAAAAATATGCCTTAGCCTATGGCTATTATTTTTGGCAAGTAAATATCCTGTAGTGCCTTAATTGTTTGATTATCATTGATAAAGTGTCGAGGAAATACTTTTTGTTCCATAATATCATTGGATCGAACTGCCCGTTTATAAATAAACTAGTTGAAATTAATGTTTGTACAATGGATAGTCCGTATATCCTTTTTCGTCACCGGTATAGAATAAATCCATGTGTAGATCCTGTGATAAGTGCCTTTTGTTTTTAAAACGTTCGACAAGATCAGGATTGTTGATGTAGGGTCTTCCGAATGCCACTAAATCAGTCAGTCCGCTTTCAATTGCCCTTTCAGCCGTCTCTTGTCGGAACCGCCACACTGAATGACTGTGTTTTTAAATTTTTCGCGAATCCTATTTTTGATTTCTGCGGGTACTGGGCCGCCTCCATAGAGGAATGATCTACGAGATGGATGTATGCGATATCAAGAGCGTTGAGTTTTTTTGATAAATAATCATAAGTCTCGTCGATTCCTGGATAATGCGGCATATCACTTGCCACTCAGTAGGGAGATAATCTGATAGCCGTTTTTTCCTTTCCAATGGCTTGAGTTACCGCCTTGGTCACTGCTAGAGCGAAACGGCATCGGTTTTCGATACTGCCTCCATAATTTTCGTCACGTATATTGCTTATTGTCGAAAGGAATTCTTCCAGTAAATACCCATTTGCGGAATGCAATTCGACTCCGTCAAATCCGGCAAAGAGGGCGTTTTCCGCAGAGCATACAAACTCAGTTTTTGCATGAATTATATCCTGTTGGGTCATTTCTTCCGGCATTTCAAAGTCCAGAAAGTCTTTATAGTCGGTCCACATCTGGTTATTGGGGCCATAGCAATTCGATTTCTTAATTCGATGAATCCAATTTTTACAGGGGTAAATAATTTATTTTATTCCATATAATTGAAAATAAAGCTATTACTATAAATATAATTATTGGTATAGCTATCCCAATTGACCATAGAATTAAAGCTGGCATTCAATAAATAGGCTTTTTTATTTTAATATGGTTTGGCTTTAACTGGTGTATATGCCATATGCGGAGTGGAATAAGCCCAGTTTCGTTTATTTTTTGGGACAAAAAAAAGAGGATAGACTTTTAAGTTTCTATCCTCTTTTTTCAAATTATTAAAATGTAATCTCCATTATTGTCTTATTTTTTTGCAGGAATAATGTCGATTATTACGGTTCTGTTGTAAGAACGTTCTTCAGGAGTTTTGTTTTCAAAAGGGGCATTGTTTGCGTCCTCTCCAAATCCATTCAACTCAAATTTAACATCATTTCTGCCTGTTTTAGACAAACCTTTCTCAATAATGGTTTTCACATCGTTAGCTCGTGCCAAAGACAAGTCTTGATTATGAACTTCTTCACCAATTACATCTGTGTGACCATGAATGATTACAGTTGCTCCTACAGGAATTTTAGGTGTTATTACATCAGTAAGGTATTTTTCATAGATGGTAATAGCTTTAGATTTATTAAATTCATAGATGATACTATATCTAATACCTTCTTCAACCTTAGCCGGCGTCCAAAGGACAACGTGCATATTACTTTCTTTTTCTACAATCGCACCACTTTTGGTTTGACCTACCATTTTCACTCTGTAATCTCCTTCTGCACGACTTCCCAAGATTGACTTTCCAGGAATACTAACTACATCTTCAGTATAAGGACCGAAAGACTGTATTTTTCCTTGTTCATCCGCAAGTTGCAATGACCACGAAGAAAAAGCTTCGTCTGCACCTTTATTATCAAAAGTAACATAACTTTCAGCAGGAGCTTCTTGAAGCGCAACAATTTTTACCGGTTTCAATTGGGCATCAGGTCCACTTTGAAATTCCATCAATAAATCGGGAGAAGTACTTTCAATAGATACTCTACGGTCACCTTCATTAAGAAGTTCCAATTCTAATGTTCCACCAGGTTGTAAAGAGGGGATATTAGGTTTGTTTTGACCTTTAGTTGCTATTCTTGATCCATCAATAGCGAATACGGTAACCAAATATGTTTTAACTGATTCAGCCATTGCCAATCCATCTGCAGGTCCATTTTCTGAAGAACCAACTAAAGAAATAGTTGCTGACGGGTTTTTTTGCATACGGTCCCCAAGAATGTTTAAAACGTTGTAATAAACAGTCATTTGTCTTTTTGAACGATCAGACAAGTTTTTTGGAGCGAACACTTCCAATTGGTCTTCTTTGAAATTTTTCACTTGATCTTTATTCAAAAGAACATAACGATTCGGTATTTCAGTAGACCCCTCGTTAAAATACACATAGTTTCTAAGTGGGAATATCTCATTATATCTAGACTCAGCAGGTACATTACTAGGAGAATTGACAGAGAATTTAACTTCTGCATCCTTAACCATATCAGTAGACTGTTGAATGTTTTTTCCTTGTCCGAATTTAAGCGCGACACCTGCTCTTACAGTAGTGTTATTCCATGTTTCTGTTGAACGTGGATTTTGGCCGAAATAAGGCTGGAAAGAAACGAAAGGAGACAATACGAATTGTGTCTTGTTGCTGTCTGTTGATAGCGGAATGTCATAACCCGCTCCAATTTGCATAGAAAGAACAGTTTTATTTAGATTATCAAAATCGCCTTTCACTTCAGGATTAGCTGTTTGTTCTGGATATGCTGGGTTAATCCCCAATTGATAGGTAAATGATTTGTCCATGTTGAAAGCCAAACGTGGACCACCATATAGGTAGAAATCAGATTTGAAAGGGGCAAAACGCAAACTTGGTTCCACTGTGATATAGCTCAGGTTCGCTTTTAAGTCAGCTGGGCAGTCACATGCTGTAATTACTTGGTCAAATTTACCTTTACGGTTATCATACCCGGCTTGTAACATAATACCCCATCTTGAATCAGCAGGGCGGTATTCTAAAAGTGGTGCAATGAAAAGACCAGTCCCAAATCCATCATGAAATGTTTTTGGGGAAGTGAAATTAGCATTCATTTGTTGCGTAGAACCACGGTAAAAATTAAAATTTGCACCACCCGCTACACCAAAATACCAAGAAGGTTTTGTGTATTTAACTTCCAAAGTTTCTTGTGCCTGAACAGATGTTTGAAAACTTAACCATGATAAAGCGATTATTGCAGCGCTTTTGATAGTAAGATTATTAGGAGACCATGCAGCACATAGTTTCTCATTATATTTAGTTTTTGATTTCATTTTTTTGTCTTTTATTATTAGGTTTCATTTAAATAAATCCCGCCCGAAGACGGGATATTTAAATCTTATCTTAATTACTTAGTTAGCAGGGATATTGATGATTGTATTTACCATAGTTACCGAAGAAACTAATGAAATTGCTCTTCCATTTAATACAGCTTCTGCACCAGGTAGAGTTGTGCTATTAGCAGGAGATGACAATGTCACCCCATTATTTGCGATAACGGTTCCTGTCATTACACCACCACCGGCGTAGTTGATAACTGCTGTACTACCTACGTACCAGTATACATTTTTAGCCAAGGCTCCACCAATCAATTTAACACTTCTTGAAGCGGCTGGAGAACCTACCGTTAATGAAGACTCTGCTTGGAAGTACCAAGTTGCATTTGGATTTCCTTGGGCATCTAATATAAGGTCACCATTTGTGATTTTATAGGTGCCACTTGCTGATTTATAAACACCTGGCGCCAATGTTAAGGCTCCTAATTCGCCTGATCCTTGATCACTTCCTCCTGGTTTTGAAGCTGGAGAAATACTATTATAAAGGTCTCTTGCCGCATTCAATCCTTCTAGTGCTATTTGTGCTTTCGTGGCATTTCCTGGTGCTGGTGCAGCAGTATAAACTCCTCCAAAAACAAGTCCGTTATTAAGTGGTGTAACTGTATAAACCTCATTAGGTGACGCTAATTTATCAGTGAATCCCGTTACTAATGTAGAAGCAGCTGTTGTTCCGATACCTCCGCCATTAATTCTGGTATTCAGCCCTTGATTCGTTATTCCAGCGTTTCCACCAAATACTCCGAAGAATAAACCTGCAGTTGGAGCAGGGGCATTTACAACCAATGTCGTAAAGTTCCATACATAGTCATTTGCCAAAGCAGTTCCTGCAAGATTTTTTGCAGCGGTTGTGATTGTGGCTGTATAAACTTTTCCTTCCAATAAAGCATTTGTAGGTTTAAAAGAAGCTGTAGTCCCAGCATATGATACTGCTCCAGAAATAACTGTTGTACCTTGTCTTAAGGTAAAAGTTGTTCCGTTAATTGTTAACGGATCCATTGCTATGCTAAAGTTAGCAGTAATTGTTTTATTAAGACTAACTCCTGTTGTACCGTTGATTGGGTCCGTAGAAGTTACAGTAGGGGCAATTAAAGCACCTGTTGTGAATTTCCATGTATAATCACTTGTTAAAGCGTTGTTGTCTAAATTCGTTGCTGCTTTAGAAACAGTAGCTGTATATTCAGTATTAGCTGCCAAAGGCGATGTTGGAGTAAAGATAGCCGT
>JBLIHD010000068.1:0-8088 GCA_047636335.1 Flavobacterium sp. | reverse complement strand
AAGAGGTACCATAGGCAACAATGTGATGTACTTTGAAACTGGACAAGGTAGTTCATTATCTTCCAATTCGAACCACGGCATCGATCAACAAACACTTGAAGCACGAGCCTATGCCGTTGCAAGGGCATTTGATCCTTTTTTGGTTAACTCAGTCGTAGGATTCATTGGGCCTGAATATTTATTCGACGGAAAACAAATCATTAGAGCTGGGCTCGAAGATCACTTCTGCGGAAAACTAATGGGGTTGCCGATGGGCTGCGATGTTTGTTACACCAATCACGCCGAGGCCGATCAAGATGATATGGACACCTTATTAACTCTTTTAGGAACCGCCGGTTGTAATTTTATAATGGGAATACCTGGAGCTGATGATATAATGCTTAATTATCAAAGCACTTCCTTTCACGACGCCTTATACATTAGAAAGCTTCTAGGGCTTAAACCAGCTCCAGAATTTGAAGAATGGCTAATAAATATAGGGATTATGAACGGTCACCACGAGCTTATACATTCTCAAAAACAAAGCAAGTTATTGGAACTGATAAAGAAATAATTACTATCTAAGCTTATGGAAAAAGACAATTGGAATATACTGAAAAATTACACTAACGCAAGGATAGCATTAGGTCGAGCAGGAACTTCACTACCTACCACTGAAGTTTTACAATTCCGTATGGCACATGCCCTTGCGAAAGATGCAATATCAGCAAAAATAGATGTTTTGGGTTTGAATGAAGAAGCCGAAAAAATTGGAATGAATACAATCTCAATCAAAAGTAACAATCTAAATAGAATCGAGTATCTTCAAAACCCCAATAACGGCCGACTCCTCGATGAAGAGAGCAAAATCAAGCTTCAAAATTTAGCAGATAAAAAAGGAGACCTGTGCATTATCATTGCCGATGGTCTTTCAGCTGATGCTGTCAATTTTCATGCGCTAAATCTAATTAATGCTTTAATCCCGAAATTAAAAATACAAATTATTAACCCTTTAATTATCGTCAAGTATGGTAGAGTAGCCATTTCAGATGTTATTGGTAAAATGCTTAATGCTAGCATTGCAATAATTTTAATTGGCGAAAGACCGGGTTTGAGTTCACCCAACAGCATGGGTGCATATGTCACTTATAATCCAAAACCAGGAAACACGGATGAGAAAAGAAATTGTGTCTCAAATATTCAGTTCCAAGGTTTAAACTATGAATTCGCGGCCATGAAATTAGCCTACTTAGTAGATCAAATGGTAACAAAAAAAATTTCGGGTGTACAAATAAAAGATAACTTTTCAGATTATTACTTACCATAGTTAGTTAAGAAAACCTGTTTGACTCTATATCCTCTTTTCAAAAAAATTACGGAACAGCCACTTTCAACTTTTTGGGCGCTATGTCAATATTAAATTCCGTCTCGGCACCATAATACTCCCCATCCATCTGGAAACTAACCGGGAAATTTGTTTTAATCGTCGCCTTATCGGCTGAAATAATGGTAATGTCTTCAGATTCAAGAGGCATATTCCCTGTAATTATTTTACCAAAAACTATTAAATCTAGATTTTTCAAGATTATAATTTCGAACTTTCCGTCATTCATAATTCCGTTAGGATTAATAATGACGCCCGTTCCGTATTTTTTGGAGTTTGCTATCACGATCATTCTCGCCTCATATTCCGTAACCTCACTATTAACAGTTATTGTCGCGGAAAAATCAACATCTGTATCAATCAATGTCTTAAAAGCCTGCAACGCGTAATGCCATCTTCCGTGCATGGAACCTTCATGATAGTTTTTAATGAGTGTGGCGTTTAGTCCCAAATCGCTTAAATGCAGACTCTTCTTACCATTAACGACAATCATATCCATCTCCAAAAAATCATTCTGAAAAGCAATTCGCAAGTTCTCTTCGATACTTTTGGGCAAGCCTAAGTCTGTGGCCAATCCATTGGACGATCCCGCCGGCAAGATTCCTAATATAAAATCTTCGCTTTCCAACGCTTCGGCCACCAGTTTTACGGTGCCATCACCACCGGCAACAATAACCCTATCTGGTTTAAACTTTTTATACAACCCCTTGATTTTGGCATCATCATTATCCGCACAAGTCTCATATAAAACAAAGTTCAAATTCTCCTTGGCAGCGAAGTTGGCCGCCTGATGGATAAGTTCTGATTTATCCATACCGCCTGAAACGGGGTTCACAATCATTATGACATTCTTTTTCAAGCTTATATTTCGTTTATTGAGTAAAAATAATTAATTTACAGCATACTTCAAAAGTAGTAAACAAAATGAAACCTATTTTAAAATTATATCGGGGATATGCAAATGATCAGGAATTGATCGTGATGGGCCATGTTTTTAAACCAACTAAAACTAGAGATTACGATTTCCTGGACAAAAATTTTAAAAATGCGAGTTCAATCATCAGCCAGTTTCGGATTAAGACACATGCAAATGCAGACGTCTACTTGACTCATAACGGAGGTAAAATTCACACAAAAACATTGGTCGACGGCTATTTTAAGTTTTGCATACCGCTAGACAACAACCATAATTATGGATGGATGGATTACGAGGTCAGCATCATCCACGAAAACGAGACTATCGTAACTAAAGAAAGTTACATTCGCCCGCACAGAGGTGATTTAGGAATCATATCTGATATTGATGATACGTTTTTAGTTTCCTACACTCTTAATCCGTTAAAAAAACTATATTATTTACTATTTAAAAATGTCGAGGGAAGGAAAGTTTTTGAAGATGTGGTTCCGCATTTCCAAGCGTTGAGTTCGGCTGGAAGAAGCGAGAAAGGAGAATTAAACGCTTTTTTCTATGTCTCCAGCAGCGAATGGAATCTATATCGGTTTTTAGTTACGTTTACCGAAATTCACCAGCTGCCCAAAGCAGTTTTGTTGTTAAAAGATATCAAAACAAGCCTGACCAATTTCTTTTGGACTGGAAGAGGCGGTCATAATCATAAATTTGACAAAATAAAACACATCTTAGAATTTTACCCGAACTTAAAATATGTCCTGATTGGCGACGATTCGCAACACGATCCTTTTTTGTATGAGGCCATCAGCAAGATATTTCCCTTAACGGTAAAGGCCATTTACATTAGACAAACCGGCTCGCATAAAAAAGAAAAAGTTAGAAAGGCAATGAAAAACCTTGAAAATATGGATGTTACCGTTTGTTATTTTAAAAATAGCTCGGAGGCCATATCGCATTCTAAAAAGATAGGCTTGATTCCACTATAAAAGTTAATTTGGAAAGTCATAACACACTAGCCCGGATGGAAATGAAAAGCTTTTCTTAGCCCCATTGTGTTTCTCTTGCGATAAAAGTGACTTTAGAAGCTCCTTTACCATTTATAAAATACATTGAGGCTTGAAAACTTGTAATGGACAGCCGGAAATAGCTCCTGACTGATTCAATTGTTATTAAGCACTTTCAATTTCCTCCTGGACCAGTTCCCAGTCGGAAAGAAATTTATCCAACTCCGCTTTCTTTTTATTGTATGCCTTAAAGAAAGAAGCGTCTTCAATATGCTTGTTATAATTAGAAGCCAACATTTTATCGTCATGCTGGATGTCTTTCTCCAATTGCTTGATCTGACTTTCAATTTTGCTCAAACGATTCTGCAACGCTTTTCCCTTCTTTTGTTCTTCATAAGAAGCTTTGTTGCTTTCTTTCGGGGATACTGCTTTTAAAGCATCTTTTTTCTCCACTTCACGCATATTTTCCAAATTGCGCTGTTCCAAGAAATAATTAACATCACCCAAATATTCTTTTATTTTTTGATCTCTGAATTCGTATACGATATTCGACATTCCCTGAAGAAAATCTCTGTCGTGAGAGACCAATAGTAATGTCCCTTCATATTTTTGCAAAGCGGTTTTCAAAACATTTTTGGATTTAATATCCAAGTGATTGGTAGGCTCATCCATTACCAATACGTTAATGGGCTGCAGAAGCAATTTACAGAGCGCCAGACGGTTCCTTTCTCCTCCAGAAAGGACTTTTACCTTTTTCTCGACATCGTCGCCACGAAAGAGGAATGACCCCAACATATCGCGCACCTTCGAACGATTAGTGTCTGTTGCCGCATCTTCCATTGTTTGTAGCAATGTAATCTCACCATCAAGATACTCTGCCTGGTTTTGGGCAAAATAACCAACCTGGACATTGTGTCCTAATTTTATGTCTCCTTCATATTCAAATTCATTAACAATCGCTTTAATAAAGGTTGATTTTCCTTGTCCGTTTTGTCCAACAAAAGCAATCTTGCTTCCGCGTTCAACTAAAAGTGAAATATCCTTTAAAATGGTCTTGTCTCCATATTTTTTAGTTACTTTTTCAGCTTCTATTACAACTCGACCAGGAACTTTGGAAATCGGAAAAGATATATTCATCACAGAATTATCGTCTTCATCCACTTCGATACGGTCAATTTTATCCAGCTTCTTTATCATCGATTGTGCCATAGAAGCCTTGGAAGCTTTGGCACGGAATTTTTCAATCAGCTTTTCGGTTTCCTCAATTTTTTTAGCCTGATTTTTCTGCGTAGCCAGCTGTTTTTCACGAATTTCATGACGCAATTCCAAATATTGAGAATAGGGTTTGTTAAAATCATAGGCTTTACCAAGGGAAATTTCAATTGTTCTGTTGGTAACATTGTCTAAAAACATTTTATCGTGGGAAACAATTACTACAACACCGATATAATTACGCAAGAAACTCTCTAACCAAATGATACTTTCAATATCAAGGTGATTCGTGGGCTCATCGAGCAGTAAAACATCATTGGCCTGCAATAACAATTTTGCCAATTCGATTCGCATTCTCCAACCACCTGAAAAAGTTTCCGTTTGATTGTTAAACACTTCTCTCTTAAAACCTAGCCCAAGAAGAATTTTCTCGGTATCACCAACATAGTTATATCCCCCTAGCAATTCAAAACGATGGGTATAGTCAGACAAATCTTCAATAATCTGACTGTATTCGTCACTTTCGTAATCTGTGCGTGTGACCAATAAGTGGTTGATTTCCTCTAATCTTTTCTCTACAACTTTAATATCTGTAAATGCTTCGTAGGCTTCTTCAAGTACGGTTCTTCCCTGTTCAAAATCAATATCCTGACGCAAAAAACCCATTCGCACTTCCTTCTCTTGAGCAATACTGCCGGAATCCGGAGCAAAATCTTTAGCCAAAATTTTCAGCATGGTCGATTTACCTGCGCCATTTTTCCCTACGAGACCCACACGGTCTCCAGCACCCAATCGAAAGGTAACTTCTTCAAATAAATAAGAACCACCAAACGAAACAGATAAATTGTGTATATTAAGCATGTATTATGATTTTATTCCTTTTTGAAAGCGTAAATTTACAGCACCAAAAACGGAAAAATTAAATTTTTTGCAAATGTTACAAAAAGGATCCAAACTATATAGCATTTTAACAGGAACTTGTCCTAAATGTCAGAAAGAAAGCATGTATTTGGACTCAAATCCGTTACATATTGGAAATGTTTTAAAAATGAACGAAAAATGTAGTCATTGCGGATTAAAATATCAACTTGAACCTTCCTTCTTTTACGGAGCAATGTATGTAAGTTATGGACTGAATGTGGCAGTTGGAATTGCCGCATTTATTGTTTCCTATTTGATTTTTAATTCTTCTTTAAAAATGGCTTTTATTTCGATAATTGTGTCAATTATACTCTTGTTCCCATTCATCATACGCTGGGCAAGAAATATATACATAAACATGTTCGTTTCTTATGACCCCGATTTCAAGAAATAGAACATTTACTTTTGACCTTTAGGCAAAAACCGCTTTATATCAATTTCTTTGTCCAAAGGAATTTCTTTTTCTATATAATCGAATAGTGCTTGAGCCATAGTTGGTCCGAGCATAACTCCGCGTGTCCCCAAACCATTCAGAACGTGAATCGAGAAATGTACTGCATGCGTGCCAACCAATGGTCTTCTGTCTTTTACTGTAGGTCTCACGCCGGCAAAGTGCTCCACAATTTCAAAATCACAACTAACAATCTCCTTGATTCTGTCTATTAATTCCAATTTACCGTCTTCGGTCGGCAAATCCGTTTTATCTTTCCAATTGTAGGTTGCCCCTACTTTAAACAAATCATTCCCTAATGGCAGGATAAAAACGCTTGTATTTACAATAACGTCCAACCCTAATTCAGGAGCCTTTATTATAAACAGCTCCCCCTTTGTTCCGTCTAATGGCAATTGCATAAAGTACGGGTTGGCATGCATGCCGAAACCTTCTGCAAAAATAATATTTTTTGCTTCGATATCTTTATATCGCACACGGTCGGATAAAATTTCCAGAAGCTCATATTCAAAAGATGACTCCGCAAACATACCATTTTTAAACAGGTACTCCCTGTACTCTTTTAATAGCACTGCGGTATCGACATGGCCCGTTTGCAAGACCTCTCCATAATTATACGGAGATTCAATTCCAGAATATTTTTTTTTTATTAGTTCAGTCGATAAAAAAGGCGCTAAAGATTTTTTATCAGAAGCGGCAAACCAATTGTTTTGCTCCTCAACGGAAAAAAATTTTCTTAAAATCGGCTTTTTAAAATCAACCTTGGTCTTAATCTTGTCTTCCACAGTAGTATAGAAAGCATCCATAAAAACCAATTGTTCCTGCGCTTTCCATACCTCGCTGAAACGCTTTAGTATAACCGGATTGTATAAGCCCCCCGCTATCTTAGAAGAGCTTTGAGAATTATTGTCCATCACGAAAACGGTTTTGCCATTTTGCAATGCAATTTCAGAAAACGCAATTCCGGCCAAACCGCAGCCTATTATTAAATAATCAATCATAATATAAAAATAACTATTAATGTAACGTAACAATATCAAACCACAAATTCAAGCAAAAATAAAGCGCAGTGAAAACAAAAAAACTCTCATCAGGAACGACAAGAGTTGTTTTTATTTGTAATATAATTGAATTTAGTAATTCCACATATCTGATTCGAAATCACGAATTTTTTCTTTTACCCTTTCAGATTCAAGTAATTGATTTTGCGCGTTATCTATCATATACTCCTTAATCTCTCTATCCCCATAAACATTTTCCTCTTTATAAATAAAACTATTAAAATGTCGTGAATTCAATATTTGGTCAAAAGAAATTGGCATTGCCGAGTTTTGATTATTGAAAGCTTTCGCCTCATGCAAAACCTCTCTGGCGGATGGGAAAAATACCCAAAACAACTCTATGTAATCTTTTTCATCATTATTCATCGTATAAACATCTGGAGTAACAGGACAGATACCGAGTAAACGATATTTCAATTCACTCTGACGTTTGTCAAAGTACCAATATCCTTTAATCTTATATTGGGTAACATCTCGAGCAGTTATCTCAGATCGCAAAATATATTGAGGCGAAACCGGCATCCCCGCATTTACTTGTTCTCTTCCTGCGTCAGTAGTGTCAATTCGGCTCAACGATTCTTGAACATCCTTATAAGATTTCTTGGTGTTAAAATAGCTATCAGCATACACTTCACTTATTTCGCCACTTTTGATTGCTTTTGTCAGTACATTATACAATGATCTTCTATCAGCACCCAGATTTTCATCTATTGGAAAATACAAAGCAAAATTTATTCTCTCGCTTAAATCTATAATCTCCCAAACTGTTTTACCCATCAAAATATCCCTGTCATGAACATAACCATAAGCCAAGGGCTTATCATTATCAGAAATAAGTTGCGCGGCAGTTTTAAGTCCTATTTCCTCGGGCATTTTTGCATTAAGCAAATTAGATTGCGCAAAAGACGCAACGCTAAAAGTAACGGAAATAATAACTATTAAAATGTTTTTAACTTTCATCATGGTATGATTATAAGATAATTAAGCAATCCTTACGGGTAACTTGTTTATTATTGTATTTCAAAAATAACCGGGGCAGTCCTTGGTAATAAATAACTTCCTGCGCCAACAAGTTTCGTTTTAATTTCAGAAATGGTTACCTGGTCCCCTCTTCCTGCTTTAGAAAGTACTGATTTACACTGTGAATTCAATCTATCCCCTTGAAC
>JBLIHD010000067.1:0-8161 GCA_047636335.1 Flavobacterium sp. | reverse complement strand
ATTGTAACCGTTTTTAGGCTGTCATTAAATTTGAAATCAAATTGGATGCGGTCCTTGAGGCCATTTTCGTTTGTGAAATAGGAAGAAAACCGTTTGCCCGCGCTGCGGATCTTGAAGGTCGTATTAAAACCGTCAGAGCTGTAAAAGGGGCTGTTTTTATGAATTAAACCCATTGCATTTATGCCGTTTACGGCAACAACTTCGGTTCCTGTCTTTATGGATTTGTTATGCGATTTGTTTTTTACAACATATAATTTCTCGTTGAAAAGCTCGAAGTCGAATTGGGAAAATGGACCTGTTCCTTTTTTAAGAAGGGCATTAACTTCTTTCTTTGTCAACATTGTGGAGGGAGGATAGACTGCCAGGTGCCCTTCTCGGACCTCGGCAACCACAAGACTCAGTTTTTTGTAGAAATCAAAAGGAAGCATGGGTGTGTCAATACTTGATTTTAGGCTGTCGAACTTCTGATCAAGTTCTTTCTTGCTGATATACCAATAGAGATTTGGGTGTAAGCTTTGTAATTTCCGATACGTGAAATCAACATCAGATTTAAGTTTTTCCGAGGAAATTAAATAAGTCAAATGTGCATTGTGCTTTTTTACGGAAGCACATTGGACAAACAATAACAATGTGAGGACAAATAGTATCGTTTTTCTCATGTTTTTATTTACGCGAATGCTTTTTAAAAAGTGTTTAGGCACCAGTATTCTAAACACCACTGCCTAAACACTGATCATTATAAACTATACCTGAATGACACCTAGATTAAATTTCTTTTCGATAGGAGAGTGGTCGGCTGCTTCAATACCCATAGAAATCCATTTGCGAGTGTCTAAGGGGTCAATAATGGCGTCTGTCCATAACCTGGAAGCGGCGTAATAAGGGGAAACCTGTTCGTCGTATCTGGCTTTTATTTTTGCGAATAGTTCAGCTTCTTTTGCTTCATCAACGACTTCTCCTTTTGATTTAAGGGAAGAGGCTTCGATTTGAGCCAGAACTTTTGCGGCCTGCGTTCCACCCATTACGGCAAGTTCTGCACTTGGCCATGCAAAGATCAGCCTTGGATCATAGGCTTTTCCGCACATCGCGTAATTTCCTGCTCCATAAGAATTTCCAACAATCACAGTAAATTTAGGGACAACAGAGTTGCTTACCGCGTTCACCATTTTGGCACCATCTTTTATGATTCCGCCCTGTTCCGATTTAGAACCCACCATAAATCCTGTGACATCCTGTACGAAAACCAAAGGTATTTTTTTCTGATTGCAATTGGCAATAAAACGGGTGGCCTTGTCAGCACTATCAGAGTATATTACACCTCCAAACTGCATTTCTCCTTTTTTTGTTTTCACCACTTTTCTCTGATTGGCAACAATCCCCACTGCCCAACCGTCAATTCGGGCATAACCAGTTATAATGGTTTGGCCATAACCGTCTTTATAGGCTTCAAACTCTGAATTGTCAACGAGACGGTTGATGATTTCCATCATGTCGTATTGTTCATTTCTGGCTTTTGGCAGTATGCCATACATATCTTTCTCATCCAGTGCGGGCTTTACGGATTTAACGCGGCTGAAACCGGCTTTATCGTAATCACCTATTTTGTCAACTATGTTTTTTATTTTGTCCAAGGCATCCTTATCGTCTTTGGCTTTGTAATCTGTGACACCTGAAATTTCGCAATGCGTAGTTGCACCTCCCAAAGTTTCATTGTCTATGCTTTCGCCAATGGCTGCCTTGACCAAGTAACTTCCTGCTAAAAATATGCTTCCTGTTTTTTCTACTATTATGGCTTCGTCACTCATAATTGGAAGATAAGCACCTCCGGCGACACAACTTCCCATAATGGCAGAAATTTGGGTAATTCCCATGCTGCTCATTTGTGCATTATTTCTGAAAATCCGTCCAAAATGTTCTTTGTCCGGAAAAATTTCATCTTGCAGGGGTAAAAACACTCCGGCACTGTCGACCAGGTAAATAATTGGCAAGCGGTTTTCCATAGCGATTTCTTGCGCGCGTAAATTTTTCTTGGCGGTAATTGGAAACCAAGCTCCCGCTTTAACAGTAGCGTCATTGGCAACAACAATACATTGTTTGCCCTTGATGTAACCTATTTTTACAATCACACCGCCCGAAGGACAACCACCATGTTCTTTATACATTCCTTCACCCACAAAAGCGCCAATTTCAATACACTTCGCTTTTGGGTCAAGTAAGTATTCAATGCGTTCACGTGCAGTCATTTTACCTTCACCGTGCAGTTTTTGAATGCGTTTTTCCCCGCCGCCCAATTTTACTTTAGAAAAATTTTGTTTTAATTGTGACAGTAATAGTTTATTGTGATCTTCATTTTTATTGAAGGCTAAATCCATAATGTTATAATGTTTGTGAGAAAATAGAAAGCTAAAATACAAAATTTGCTGAGATAAATTTCAGGATTGGGAGTAGTTTAGAGCCGAAATTAAATATTTGTTTGTGTGCTTATAAATGCAAAAAAGAAAACAGTTATTTATTTCTGTTTTCTTTTTGTTGTTTTTATAATATTTATGGATGCTTTAGCTAAAAGAAATAATTACTTTTTAGAATCATTAACCAATCTTTTCAAAATGGCCCACTGTTTCAAGGCATCCCGGGCCTCAACTGCAGGGTAGCCCAACATGGTTTTCCCGGCTGGGATATCAGCTGTCACACCGGAACCTGCGCCGACGATAGCCCCGTTGCCAATCGTAGTATGGTCTTTTATGGATGCGCTACCTCCTATAATTACGCCATCGCCTAAAGTTACGGAGCCAGCTAACCCGCTGTTGCCCGCCATAATGCAAAAACGTCCCAATTTACTGTTATGGCCTATTTGAACCAAATTATCTATTTTGCAACCATCGCCCAAAACCGTCGAGCTGAATTTTCCGCGATCTACACATGTATTTGCCCCAATTTCGACACCGTTTCCAATAATTACATTTCCAATTTGAGGTATTTTGACCAAGCCTTTTTCAGGACAAGGACGGAAACCAAAGCCATCGGCACCAATCGTAGCATTGGGATGTATAATACATTCATTACCAATGTGACAGCGCTCTCTGATTACAGTTCCAGACCAGATTACCGTATTTTTCCCTATTGTAGATTCATCTAAAATAGTAGCATTTGGGTAAATAGTTGTGTTCTCTCCAATTTTCACGTCAGGACCAATATAACAACCAGCACCGATTTTAGTGCCAACACCTATCACCGCCGATTTATCAACAACTGCAGTGGGATGAATATCGATGTAAAAGGAAGGCTTTGGTTTTGCAAAAAGTTCTAAAACTTGAGACATGGCCAAATCGGCATTTTTGACTTTTATAAATGCTCGATTTTCTCCCGGTTCTATAGAAATATCTTCATTGACAACTGCAATGCTTGCTTTTGAACTAGACCAAAGTTTTTCGTATTTTTTGTTTCCAATAAAGGAGATTTCAGAATCGCTGGCAACTTCTAATTGCTCTGGTGCAGTGATAGATTGTAAAGTATTTCCCAAAATAACACCTTTTAGGACTTCATTTATTTCTTGTACGGAATAGGATTTCATAACGTTGTTTAAAGATTGATTTGGGGTATAATTCTCAAATAAAGTCATTTAGACTTTAAGTTCCTAATGTTTCTTAATTCTTTAACACGATTAAAGGTTGTGTTTATATAAACAATAAAAATAAATGGTGAGCTGACTGCCTTCGTAGTGAATTACTCTCGACTATGACCGTGCTATAATATTTTGAAATTACTACAAATAAGCTGTTCGATTTTCACACTTTTATTTTCTTGTTGTACTGTAAAAATTCAGATATGGATCTTATTTTTTAGTAAAATCAATTGTCAAATATCACTAAGCGATGGGAATTAGATACAACTGTAGTTAGAGTGCCTTTCTTTTTGGTCAAGCGTTATAAATCTATTTATGTTTTAGCAGTAGACTGGAACAGCTCTTCTAATGAAAGGCCTTCTTTCGGGAATATTGATCCTTATTATATTGCAGCTGCAGGACAGTTGATTATGAGAATGTTGAATCTAAATTTCAACTGAGTTTTAAGACTAAAGTATTACAAAGCTTTTTTCTGCATATAGCGATTTATAACAATGATTTATCGCACCCGTTTGGAAAAGTGAAATATGAACATGAATTTATTGTTAATTTTACCTATCAAATTAAAGTTTTAGGACTTGAAAGCCGAAGGATTGCCGTGGCATTAAATCATGAATCAAATGAAAAAAGTGATCCTTATTCCAGAAACTGGAACAGGGTTATTTTTATGCCGGATTTGAATGCAATAATTTGACTATTTATGTCAGACCAATTATCATTTTGCTTGGAGCAAAAAAAGACAATTCTGATATTGGATAATCTATTGGACGTGACGACGTGAATATAACTTATTCAAAAAACAGGAATATCGTTTCATTTATTGGGACCTCTAATTTGAAATTTGATTTGAAACCTAGAGGCATCGCGATGTTTTCTTGGTCTTATTCGATAAAAAATAATTTAAAAGGCTTTATGCAGCTTATTCCGGACTATCGTGAAATGCTCATAGATTATAATTATTTAGAGGTGACCGCTGGTGTTGGAGTTTTTTTAATCGAATAGATGTAAAAAAACAAATTATTAAATCAATGGCTGTAAAATTTAAATATGTTAGAAATTGATCATTATTTGGGTTTGTAATTTTAGCGTATTGCAGTCGGAGCCTCTTTGCCGTCGATTTTGCCAGGAATCCATGATTGGCTGTTAAACAGTACTCTTAAAGCTTGAATATTCATGGCATAATTAAGCACCTCTATAACTTCAAAATCTCTTAATGTGCCATCAATTTCAACAACAAAATTGATTTTTATTCTACCTTTTAGCGTTATTAGGAGCCTTAAAATTCTCTCCAAGATATTTATAAAAAGTAGTTATTCTAGTTGGAAATATGGGGTTTATATGATAAGGGGAAAACTGATTTCAGTCCCATTTTTGTCAAAGTATTTCCGGCCAATAAATTTATACTTTTCAAAGTTTTCAGTTCGCTTTGGTTCGTCGTTTTAGTAAAACCCAGTCTTGATTCCTTCGTGTTTGTCTTTGATATAAAATGCAACTGCTTTTTCACGACCACTTTTATAACAGGTTGTGGCGTAACCGTCGCGTATCTTTCTTTTTAAATTTGAGAATTGATCAGTATTTTTGATTGTGCCATCGAGATAATAGTTTTTTCTTTGGGTATCGTCGTTACTCTCTTCATAAGTGCTATAATCAGTTGCAAGATCGGTATTAGGTAGCTCTTTAAAATCTTCGATATTACATACCTTTTTTTGTCCATAAAAGTAAGGGACAAAAAGAAAACGAAAAGGACAAGCTTTTTTTTATTGGTAGCTGCTGAATATAGCGAAGGTAATATATTAAAAAAAAAATCCTACAGAAAGTAAAATACCAGCTGTAGGATTAAAATTGTTCATAAGAATAGATTTATTACTTTTTTTTCATGTACGACTCGCTTAAAACTAATTTATATTTTCGTTCTGAAATCATTTATAAATCCTCCTTTTGCCAGGACATTAATTTGACGATCACTGAGGCTGTGTTTGGTTTCAAATTCTATAGTATTTCCATCAGCTTTTTCAACATTTACTTTTACATTCTTTCTATTTAGGACATCATCACGGAGGTTTTTAAAACGAATTAAATCTCCTTGATCTATTTTGTCGTAATCAGAAACGTTTATAAATTCTAAAGGGACAATTCCAAAATTGACTAAATTTTGCCAAGCAATACGGGCATAACTTTGAGCGATAACAGCTACTTGACCTAAATATTTAGGGGCAAGAGCGGCATGTTCCCGACTGGAACCTTGGGCATAATTTTCTTTTGCAATAACAATATGTCCGCCAAACTCTTCTTTAGATTTCATTGCTCGGTCATAAAAACTTGGATCGATCACAGTATACGAATATTTACTGATTTCCAGAATATTACTTCTTAAAGGAAGTACATCGGCTCCTGCTTTTAAAATTTCATCAGTAGACACATTATCCCCCATTTTTAATAAGACAGGAATTCGATAGTCTTGCTGTAAAGGTTCGATTTCAGGGATTGATTTAATATTCGGGCCTTTATGTAATTCGACTCCTGACCCATCTTCTAATGGAGCAACCAGCATATCAGTATTGATGATTTCTACTTCAGGATTCTCAAATTCAGGATATGTCATACTGTAGATCTTTTCTAAATCTCTTGGATCTGTTATCTTACCTGTTAGGGCAGATGCAGCGGCCGTTTCGGGACTACACAAATACACTTGGTCATCTTCTGTTCCAGATCGGCTTGGGAAATTTCTAGGCATTGTTCTCAAACTGATTGTTCCGGTAGCAGGAGCTTGCCCCATACCAATACAACCCATACAACCCGATTGATGAAACCTAGCGCCCGCAGTAATCAAGTTAGCAAAAGTAAAATTTTTCACCATGTTTTGAATTGTTTGTCGTGAAGTAGGGTTGACATCAAAAGAGACTGCACTGTTGATCGTTTTATCCTTCACGATGGCCCCTGCGATCCAAAAATCGCGTAATCCAGGATTGGCAGAAGAACCTATTACAACCTGCGAAATTGTCTTTCCCGCAACTTCGCTTACTGGAACTACATTTCCAGGACTCGTAGGAAGCGCTATTAAAGGGACTAAATCGTACAAATTAATTTCTGCATACTCATCATAAGTTGCTTCAGGGTCGGCAACTAATTCCGTCCAATCAGATTCTCGGTCTTGAGAAATCAAAAAGCGTTTCGTTTCGTTATCACTAGGAAATACTGTAGTTGTAGCGCCCAATTCGGCACCCATATTGGCAATGACATGACGATCCATTATGCTCAGGTTGTCCAATCCATCGCCGTAATATTCTATTATTTTTCCTACTCCGCCTTTTACATCATAGCGTCTCAGCATTTCTAAAATGACATCTTTAGCACTAACCCAATCCGATAATTTACCAATTAGTTTTACGCCTAATACTTTTGGCATTTTTACAAAATAAGGTTGACCTGCAATGGCAGCTGCAACGTCTAAACCACCGGTTCCGATGGCTAGCATTCCCAAAGATCCTGCGGCACAAGAATGACTATCGGAACCGACGAGTGTTTTTCCGGGTTTGCCAAAACGTTCCATATGTACTGGATGACTGACGCCATTCCCGGGACGGCTGTACCAAAGGCCAAATTTTTGTGCAGCCGAGAGTAAAAACAAATGGTCATCGGCATTTTTAGAATCGGTTTGTAGAAGGTTATGATCCACATATTGGACCGCAACTTCTGTTTTGGCTTTTTTTAGGCCCATGGCTTCTAATTCTAATTGGACCAATGTTCCGGTAGCATCTTGCAATAAAGCCTGATCTATTCGGATTCCAATTTCCTTACCCGCGATCATTTCACCGTGTAAAAGATGGGATTGAATTAATTTTTGACTTACGTTTAATTTTGACATGTTTTCTGTTTTTATGTTTCAGGTACATTAAAAATACTAGGTGTTTTTTTTTATTCTAGAACGCATCAGATAATATACTGATATGGATTAATTTTTTTACCTTATTTATATTTAATAAGCTTCGTTTTTTGGCATCTGCCAAAATAATTTAGAATGCGAAACAGATAGTGTTGAAATGTATTATAGTCAACAAGGATTTTAGTATTGGGATGCGACGACTATTATTTTTATTTGAAAAACAATAGTTCTAACGTTTGAAAAACATATTATTGAATCAACAAGGTAGAATTTTAGCGCGATAAAAAGCTTATCTCATTCCCACATTAACGTTTTAATAACAATAATAGGAGTCCCATTTAAGATGTTATTCCATTTCTTTTTATAGTTTTTGCTTTTTTGTACGAATGGACTTGTTTCTTTTTTTGCGTTTTCAATTTAATCATTAAGGACAAATAATAATTAAAGGGACTTAAACTAATCTAAAAAAAAGGTATTTTTAGGGTCTTAAAAATTCAGGTAAATAGCCCAAAATAAAATGAGATTTTTATACAGATTTATGTTTTTAACTTTAGTATTGTTTTCGTCTAATAATTCAAAGGCGCAAACAAATACCAATACGGTTGAAAATGCATTAGTGATTGCAGAGCATAATAAGATGAAGTTAGGAAACATCG
>JBLIHD010000066.1:0-8162 GCA_047636335.1 Flavobacterium sp. | reverse complement strand
ACAGCTAATAAAATACTGTTTCGCTGCTGTGCGTTTCCTGCAGATTTAAAAGTTGATCCCCCGTCAAGTCCTCCTCCTTGACGTTCCACATCTATTACACCCACATTCGCACGGAATGAGGAGTTAAAATTAGCACCCCAAATCTGGTCAATTTTTGACGAAAAATAATTAAAGGTGTTTGTTCCTCTAACCGTCTCCCTAACGCCTAATTGGGGAACGTTTAGCAAATTATCTTTGACGTCTGTCGTATGTTCAAAATTAAAATAATAGAATGTTTTATCTTTCACTAAAGCGCCGCCTATTCCGACACCTGCCTGATAACGGGCAAAACCATTTTTTACCTGGTTTCCTGACAAGTCCCTTTGTGCAAAACTAGATTTTCCGTCAATTGACGGTCCTGGTCTTGTGATAAAGAAAACTTCTCCAACAGTTTCATTAGAACCGGAACGGGGCGTGATATTAATGATTCCGCTGCCTGTCAAGCCGTATTCGGCAGAGAAATTATTTGTCAGCACCGTAACGTCTTTTACAAATCCGGAAGGAATAGCAAATTTTTGTCCTCCCAGAAAACGTTCGTTGTTGTCCAATCCGTCAATTAAATAGGAAGTATATAAAGAACTCGCTCCGTTAATACTCACGTTTGGTGCTTCCGGAAAGAAACCTGTGGCCTGAGATACATTTGGCAAACGAAACAAAACTCTCGTTATATCACGTCCTTCCACCGGGATTTCCTGGATTTCGGCCGCTTTCATTTCAAAAGATACCTCGGCATCCCGCCGATTAATTCTTGCAGTAACGCCTTTGGTAATTACGACTTCATTTAATTCTTTTGATTCTTTTGGCGCTAAAACCAAAGTCACATTTGCCGCTTGATTCGAACGTACACTTATTAACCCTGATTTTTGTGGCGTATATATTGCAGTTCCTACAAATACAACTTGGTAACCGTCTAATGCAGGAATTCCTCTAAAAGTAACGTTACCTTGAGTATTAGAAATACGGTTTATGCTACTATTACGAGAACTATTAACTAATAAGACTTCTACATTGGCAATAGGTTTTTGCGTATTAAAATCTATGATGGAGACAGACAAGTCTTCTTGAGCGACCGCAAATGTGGTGGCACTCAGTAATAAAAACAAGAAAAATTGTTTCATTAAAGTATGATTTTGGATGTTGGATAAATAAATTTAAAATAAAGTGCTAAAAAACTACTCCAAAACAGGAGATCCTTTATTAAAATTTAATCCAACAAACTCATAAGAATGGTGTTTCTTTAAAAATCGTTTAAAAGGATGTTGATAAAATAACAACGAAACTATACTGTTTTTAAAAGTACTGTAGAAAGAAAAACCCTTAAGAACATTTTTAAAATCACCTAAAGTATTAAAATCAGCTAAAGGAGAAAGAACTATTGACTGCCCAAGAGAAAGTTCTTTTAATTGTGACAATACTTTAGTAGTACGCCAACTTATTTTTGCAAATAACGCTGCATTAAAATCGCATTTTGAAATCCCCATTAAATAGGTGCCTCCTTTACAGTCGGGGCCAAAAACCCATCTTTTATTTTGAAGACCTAGGCGCGCATTTTGTAAATGATGTAGAGTGAGTCCTGGGCTGTCATTACCTACTACAATAACTTTTTCAAATCCCTTTTCAAAAACAGCTTGTATCGCGTGACTTAACTTGTCTCCAAAGTATACTCCTACTTGTGTGTTTTCATCCGAAATAAAATAAGGAAGGCTTGTTTTCCGAATTGTTTGTAAAACTTTATGATTCATTTTGTGCCACAGCAAATCATTTTGCTTTTTTTGATAAGCAATTGGTTTCAAAGCACTTTCTATCTTATTGCTTTGTGCAAAAAGTAGTATTGCTGTAGAGAAAGAATGTTTACGCTCCAAATTCATAAATTATATGACGAATAGAAATACCATTCCTGACGAGGGCTTTCTGTTTTTTAGCTTTTTTTTATTCCTTTTAAGTATCAGGTTCTTTACATCTTCCAAAAGTACACTTTTGAGAATAAAAAAATATGTCGTAAACTATATCCTTCAATTTTTAATAAAAAAAATAAAATATAATTCACGAAATTTTGTCGAAATACAATTAATCCGCAATTACATCACGCCAAAATAGATAATTATTTCTTACAAATAAAGGTCCTTATTTTGTTTCTTGACTAAAAACCAAACTCCATTTTAAAGCCTATTTTTTTTTCAAATAATTTCATTTTTTAATTCCAAAAAAACAGTGTTTTTATTCAAAAACACCTTTGATAATTGGCTTAATATTATTGCCAATTGAAGTCATTTACGCCAAGAAAAACCAGTTCCTAAAATAGCTGGTTTAAACTTCATTTACGAGCTATCTTCATGGAAACAAGGCGAAAAGAAATACAGAGGTAATTTCTGACACGATCGAAACATCTACATAAAGTACTGATAAACAGAATATTGCGTAAAAGTTAGGCTAGGTAAAATAATTTTGTACCTTTGCAAGATGAAAATTAAAAACATAGTACAACGCTTAAAAAGTGAATTGTCACAAGTTTCACCATTATTTTGTTGCTCGACTGGGAGCCGAGTTTCATCTTAAAAAAGCGTTTATTTCTCGTATTTTTTTATTTTTTTAATTCCCAAAAAAAACATTAGTTATGTATACAAAAATTACTTTGATAATTAGTTTTTTACTATTATCAACAGGAGCTATTTATGCCCAAGACAAACCAGAAATAGAAATAGGTGGTGCTTTACGTTTCAATTACAATTTATCTTCATGGAAAGATGGTCAAAAGAAACGCGGAGGTGATTTTGGATACGATGTATTCCGTGTTAACGCTAAAGGTGCTTACAAGGGAATACTTATGAATGCCGAATACAGATTGTATTCTACAGGCTTTGGAGGAGGAATGTTAAAGCAGGGTTGGTTAGGTTACAATCTTAATGAACAAGATCAAATCCAACTTGGTTTAACTCAGGTTCCTTTTGGTATTCAACAATACAACTCTCACAACTGGTTTTTCAACCTGACTTACTATGTAGGGCTGGAAGATGACCATGATATGGGTTTTAAATACATGCACACAGGAGAAAAATTTGAATATCAATTTGCATTTTTTAAAAATTCGGAAGAATTGAGATTTGGTAACAATTCCGAAAATTCTCCTAGCAGATATTCTTATGATGTTACTGGTAGGAACAAAGAGGTAAATCAATTCAACGGAAAGATCATCTACAAGTTCGGAAAAGAATCAGCAAGTAGATTAGGTGCTTCTGTAGAATATGGCGGACTTTATAATCTTGATACCGAAAAAACGGGAAATCACTCCGCTTTTGCTGTACATTACGAAATCAACAAAGGAAAATGGAATGCTAAAGCACAAGCCATTACTGCTTTCCATAATCCAGAGAATGCCGCAGGAGAATCTAACGATGTAGTTACAATGGCTGCATATGGATTTCCTTATGAAGTCGCTTCTGACTTTAATATGTATACTTTGGGGATATCTAGAAATGTTCCCGTAGAATGGGGACCAGTTACAAATTTACAGTTTTACAATGACTTTGCTTATATGGAGAAAAAAGCTGCTGGATTTACTGATTCCTATATGAATACCACTGGATTTTTAATCTCTGCTGGAAATGTATATACGTATGTCGATTATGCTGCGGGATACAATCATTCTTGGTTAGGTGGTAATTTTGTTGACGATTTCGCTATTGGGAACCCAGATGCCAAATGGGAAGCAAGGTTTAACGTTAATGTTGGATACTACTTCTAAAGTCATCTAATTTATCTTTCATAAGTACTAGAGATAATTATGAAAGATAATTAAAAATACCAGAACAGCCTTTAGTCACTTTGTGATTAAGGGCTGTTTTTTTTATCTCTCTAAAGTAAATTGTCTGCTAATTTTTCAATAATAAATATGCTTTATTTGTCTTTAGAGGCTACTTTTTATTTTACCTCAGCATAATTACAAACTTGAATAGCTTTTATAAGGTTTAGCGTAAATTTTTACCGTTTTGCCCTGAATCTCGACATCCTGAAACAGGGCTCTGTCTTTCGTTTGTTTTTGGTCATACACTTTGGCTAGTTCAAGTACTGGCGACAAGCATACATCAAAATTTATTGCCTTATAAATCCATTCATCTCGGGTTTCTGTTTTGAATAATTCTTCGAGTAGTAACTTGTCAAAGACTCCGGTTATGAGATCCGTAGTTTGAGCTGTTTTCCATGATGGCCGGTCGACCATATCGCAAAACGAATTCCAAAATTTTAGTTCCAAAGCCCCCAAAGCAATCCATTTTTTATCAGCACATTCATATACGTTATAATTGACCGTATAACCGCTCAAAAAAGGCGTTTTCCTATAATCTGTATTTCCCTGCAACATCCCATGTGCTATGGTTCCAACCGCGACTGTGGCGTCATACAAGGAAACATCGATGTATTGCGCTTTCTGTTGCATTCTTTGTGCAAGCAAACCACTGCTACAGGCAGCAACTAACATAAACGAACCGCCTGCGATATCAGCTACCTGAAATCCCGGAATTACGGGTTTCCCGTTTTCATCCCTATTCATGTCCAGCAAACCGCTTTCTGCCATGTAATTTAAATCATGGCCCGCCGCGTCTTTTTTATCACCCGTTTGCCCATAACCCGTTACCGAAACGTATACAATTTTAGGGTTGATTTTCTTTACCGTTTCAAACGACAGATTAAATCCTTCCATTGCCCCGGGGCGAAACTGTTCGACCAAAACATCCGCAGTTCTTATCTGTTCCACGATTTCTCCGTAGCCCTCAGGGGTTTCATAATCAAGTACTAGCTGCTCTTTATAATGATTTAAGGTATGAAATAAAGTCGATACCCCATTAATCTGCGGCTGGTAAAAACGGCTGTAATCCATGCGTTTTGGACTCTCTATTTTTATAACCTCAGCACCCATCTGACTCAGCATATGGGTACCTAGAGGACCTGGCAATAAGCGACTAAAATCTAATATCTTTATTCCTTGTAATGGCAGAATTTCCTGCATAGAGTTTCAATTAAGGGTTACAAAAAATTAAAGGCCTTCCAATTTATTTATTTCAAGAATCAGCTCTTCTGGTACAGGGATTTTTTTTTGAGTTTTATAATCAAAAGGGATCACTTCCTGCGTTTTTATGGCTACCAACCTCCCCATCTTTTCACTGTAATAAAATGACTTCAGGACAATCCTGTCGGCCCTGATTTCCTCGATTTTGGTGCCAATTTGGATTGTGTCGGGATATACCACGGGGATGATATACTTGACAGACTGAAAACCTAAAATGGGAGCGAATGTACTTCCCTTTTTTTCGGACGAAAATACGCCAAGTGCGATAAAGTAATCAATCCGGGCCATTTCTCCCCATTTGACATAGACCACATTATTAACGTGTTGCATCGCATCCATATCGCCCCATTGCACTTTGACTGTCGATATGACCTTATATTCTTTCAATAGTTCTTCCATTATTTCAAAATGTCTTTAAACAACCCACGTGCTATTAATATTTTCATGATTTCATTGGTTCCGGCGTAGATTCGCGCCACACGATTATCGGCATACATTCTGGCAATTGGGTAATCCCACATATACCCATAACCTCCAAATAGCTGCAAGCACTCATCCACCACATTTCCGCACATATCGGTAGCAGAGTATTTAATCATCGAAGCACTTTCGCTCGTTAGTTTATGATCCACTAACAATTCGATGCATCGATCGAGAAAAGTTTGATGTATTTGCATTTGCGTGCTGCACTCCGCCAATTTAAACTGTGTGTTTTGAAATCCGGCGATAGGGGTTTTAAAAGCGGTACGTTCCGTCGTGTAAGCGACTGTACTTTCGATGGCACCTTCTGCAGTGGCAACAGCAGCAATACCTACCGTCAATCGTTCTCGGGCCAATTCTTTCATCATTATTTTGAACCCCATTTTTTCGTCACCGAGTCGATTTTCTTTCGGTACTTTTACATTATCGAAGAATAACTGCGCGGTATCCTGCGACTTCATTCCGATTTTTTTGAATAGAATTCCTTTGTTGAAACCCTCCATTCCTGATTCCATTATAAGCAGGGTAACTCCCTCGTCTTCTGTATTCGAATTCGTTCTTACTGCCACAATCGCCATATCACACATGAAGCCATTGGTGATAAAGGTTTTTTGCCCATTCACTAAATAGTGATCGCCTTTATCTTCCGCCGTTGTGCGAAGGGCTTTCAAATCACTTCCGCAATTGGGCTCGGTCATTCCTATCGCGGTGATCAATTCCCCTTTGGCCATTAATGGCAAATACTTTTGCTTTTGGGCTTCAGTTCCGTAATTCAATAAATAAGGCGCTACGATATCCGAATGCAATGAAAAACCGGGACCGCT
The DNA here is from genome assembly GCA_047636335.1 of Flavobacterium sp. GTDB lineage: Bacteria > Bacteroidota > Bacteroidia > Flavobacteriales > Flavobacteriaceae > Flavobacterium. The sequence goes on along the minus strand of JBLIHD010000066.1, from coordinate 1,757 downwards.
TATCCCCTTCTTAGCAAATTCTTCGATGAACAGGGCATTGAAGGTGAAATCCAATCCTCCTCCTCCGTACGTTTGCGGCATATCCATGCACAACAGTCCCAATTCTCCGGCCCGTTTCCATATTTCGCGGCTTACCATACCGTTTTTCTCCCATTCATCTACTTGATCCAAAACTTCATTTGCAATGAATTCCTGAATCATGGCTTTCATCATTTTATGTTCTTCTGATGCATAAATCTTTCGTTCTAACAATATATTCTGTAGCATTTCAATTTGTTTTTTATAGTTTATATTCCTTAATTATCATAGAAAATGCGACCGCTTCCCGCTTTTTTAATCCGTTCTTTCAGGCTTTCCGGTAAGGCAAATCGCTCCCCATATTTAAGCGCCAGTTTTTCGCTGTACAAAGCAAATTCGATTGCTCCCACATAATCAATGTACGACATCACACCTCCGGTATGAACGGGAAAACCCAGTCCCAAAATGGAACCAACATCAGCGTCTCTAGGCTCCCTAATAACGCCAGCATCCAAGCACTTATACGAATCTATAACCATCGCGAACAACAACCTTTTGCCCACTTCCTCTTCATCATAACTGCCTTGCGGGGGATAAATGGTTGCCCATTCTTTCCAAATCGTTTTTTTCGCGTTCTTAGGATAATCATAAAAACCCTGGCCTTCCTTTTTACCCGTTCTGTGATGGGTTTCGATAATTCCTGCCAATGTGTTTTTTAATTGAATTTCGTGAGCTGTCAGATTCGGGTCTTCGCCCATGATCGCCAGCATCAATTGTAAATTAATCTCATCTGAAACTGCCAAAGGTCCCACAGGCATCCCTATTTTTTTGGCCACGTTTTCTACAACCGCGGGAGGTATACCTTCGGTGAGCATTGCAATTCCTTCATTTATATATTTTCCAAATACCCTTGAGGTAAAAAATCCACGTCCGTCATTTACAATTATAGGCACTTTTCTAATAGCTATCACATAATCTATGGCTGCCGCCAATGTTTTTTCGCTTGTTTCCTTACCTACAATAACTTCGACCAACGGCATTCTTTCAACAGGGGAAAAGAAATGTAATCCAATAAATTTGTCTGCCTTAGTCGATGCTTTCGCAAGTTGAGATATAGGTATCGTTGAAGTATTTGATGCATAGATCACCTCATTTTTAATCACTTTTTCGGTTGCAATGGTAACTTGATTTTTAAGCTTTTCACTCTCAAAAACGGCTTCAATAATCAAATCACAGTTGGCCAAATCAGTATCCGAATCAGACGTCTGAATTTTCTGGAGCAAGGCTTCTATCTTACCTTCGGTAGTAAATCCGTTCTCCAGCTTTTTCTGCTCTTGTGCATTTATGTAGTCTTTCCCATTTTCTGCTTTTGATAGACTCACATCTTTCAAAACGACCTCTATCCCGGCTTTGGCATTTACATAAGCAATGCCAGCTCCCATCATGCCAGCCCCTAGCACACCCACTTTCTTAAAAGAGGCGTTGTCGTATCCTTTTGGCTTTGATTTACCTTTGGCCGCATCGTTGATAAACAAGAAGGACGCCCGAATTATATTTTTAGTTTCCTTGCTGAATAAGGTATCCACAAAATACCTCGCCTCGATTTCCAACCCCTTATCTATATCACAAGCGGCTCCGTAATAAATGGCGCTTAACACGTTTTTAATATGCGGCAAATTCCCGTGCGTCGTTTTATAAGCCATCGCATTGGCCACACTAAAGAACTCGCTGATGCCCGA
>JBLIHD010000065.1:0-8213 GCA_047636335.1 Flavobacterium sp. | reverse complement strand
TCATTGTCAATAGTTCCGGGTATTCCCATCACTGGAAAATCAAATTCCGTGTTAAATATCATACCTCCAGTAAACGTTCCGTCTCCTCCAATTACAACCAAAGCGTCTATTCCTGCTTTTACGAGATTTCCAAACGCTTTTTTTCTTCCTTCTGGAGTTCTAAACTCAAGAGAACGAGCCGATTTTAAAATCGTGCCGCCTTTGTTGACAATATTATTTACGCTTCGAGGTCCCATTTCTTTGAAGTCGCCTTCAATCATTCCCTGATACCCTCTATAAATTCCTATACATTCTATATTATGATAAGCACAAGTTCGAACAACCGACCTTATAGCGGCATTCATTCCAGGAGAATCTCCACCTGAAGTAAGAACCCCCACTTTTTTTATTGTTTTTGGCATTATTTAAGTATTGAAGTGTAAAATTAGCAAACATATTGCACTTTTAGCGTTATGTTTTTTAATAAATTAGTTAAGTGGACTAAATTCAAACGTTTTCGTTGATAAGTTTTGAAAAAAACAAAAAAAGCACAGTTTTTTTTCACAAAAGTTAATTTTTTTAATTTTTATTTGATAATTCACTAAATTTAGATACAAATTGTTACTTTTTGGTTGCAATTATCAAAAAATATGAATAGAAAATTCATCGCACCTTTTTTTATGCGATTAAAAAAACGAACTATCTGCCTATAATGCATTGTTTTGAAAGGGTAATTTGCATTCGATAAACGATCCGTGCTCTTCAAACCACGATTAAACGAATTTCATTCTTGATAAAAGTTCATTCCTAGAATGAAGAAACATTAATGGCCTGATAATATTTAGAATAAGGCTTCGTCAAGGAACAACCTCCTCGAAAAAAATTAGTCTTCCTCTGGAATTATTGCTTCCTGGTTTTTCTTGGGACTTTCAGTTTGAGGAACCTTAGTCTTCGTGAAATTAATATATTCCGGAGCTAAAGTCGAATCTTGAAATTGTTCAACAGCAGCTTTTTCGCTACCCAATACGTGATTTCTGAATATTTTGTTGACCAATTCTTTAAAAGTATCGAAATCGACCTCATAAGAAACGCCAATTCCTTGGGTATACCCAATCCCTTGTCCGATATAATTAATATCATTTTCTCTGTTAAACAGTCGCAGGTTTAAAGATCCATCTTCATTTACCCTATATTGAACTTCTAAATCCCCTACAATTGCAGACTCATTTATACCTCCAAATGGAACTCCAACTTTTCCATTAATTGTTATCCTTTCATTAATTTTTGATGAAATGGTTGCAACAAATCGACCATCGGTTTCTCTTCCTACTCTTCGGTCAGCCGAAATAAAATTAAGACCAACCTTAAATTTCTCATTGTCAGATTTAATTATTCCCCCCAATAAACTGGAAGCCGTTTCAAACAAGCTCCCTGAAAAATCAGACTGACTTACGCCTTCAGAACTTAAAAAACCGCCAGAGGACAATAAATATAGGGCTTGAGTTTGTCGCACATCCTTATCATTAAGTTTATACTGAATCTCTGATTTCAAAACATTGCTGACCGTAGGAAACTCAATATTAAAATCAGGTTCCGGACTAGCCAAATCACCATGAATTCCAATGATTACTTCTACCGGCACTTTTCTGTTAAATGATGAGTTTTGCAATAAAACTGCCGGATTTGCCGTCGTTCTATATACTGCGTCTAGATTCAATTGCGCCTTCATCGGATTTCCTTCCCATATAATGGAACCACCCTTTTTGACATCAAATTTCTTGTCTATTAGCCCTCCATATTTGAAGTTATAACTTCCTTCATATGCTTGAAAATCACCCCACATATTAAACTTTCCTAATGTATTAATTTTGAACAGTAACGAACCAAAACCCCTTCCTTTCATTCCGTGTCCTGAATCCCTATCTAAAATCACTTCAATTTCGGCATCGTCAGTTATATCAAGGTCAAACTCCAATTCAAGCCCTTTGTATCTTCGGGTATCCTCACCGATTCCCATTTTTATATTATATTTTTCCTTTTCACTCAAAAAATGAACGAAAGCATTCTCACTGACACTTTCAGCAGAATTAATCGGAATTTTAACCTCAGTGCCTTTTTCGGATTTTGCTTCAACCTTAATAAACAAACCATCGGTTGGACCTTTAATCGTTGCGCTCCCATCAATAAACGCAGTGCCATAATAAGCGGCGTCTTCCTTGTCTTTTGTATCAAGCACAAGCAACCTTTTGGTGTATACCGACAAATCTAATTTCCAATCCGCAAAATTATTATGTTCAATAATTCCGTTAAGCGTACCTTTTGTGCCATATTTTGAATCGGTCAGCGTATTGTTTCTAAACAAAAACCTTTGATCGGCAAGATCAATAACTGATCGATCACTTAATCCATAATCCGTATTCAGATAAGGAATGGTCAAACCGGCGTCATCAACATAAAGGCGCCCATTAATATTGGGCTTATTGGCATTCCCCCTGATTGTGGCATTTCCCGTAACCAACCCCCTAATGTTAGATATTACATCCCCTCCTAGAGAACTTAACACACCTAAATTAAATTTAGTCAATTTTAAATTCATGTCAAGAACCGTTTCTTTATCTACAATTTTGAAATTCCCGTAGGCATTAAATGACTCTAAACTTCCATTTTCTAAGAAAGAATTTATGGTGAACTTCTCCAGGTTTTGATCCCCTTCAATGTCGAATTTCAAAACCCCCAGATCGGTTTCATTAATGTTTAAATGATCTATAACTAATGATGCAGTTGGTTTATAAACTTCATTATTTTGTTTGAAATTTACCGCTCCATTTATATTACCATTAAACACAAATTTGCTAGTTTCGGGCGTAATTTTAAACAAATCAACATCCTTAAAACTTAATTTCAGATCTTTATTTATTTTGTCCTTTATGGTCCCCTTAAGCGATATGGCCTGATCCTCATGAGACAGTGTGATGTCGTCTATATTGAAATTTTTAAAAGACTTATCAAAAACGATCTGATTGTTTGGGGTTTCATTTTCATTCAAAAACCATAGATAATCTTTAAATTTCATCTCGGATTTGTTGATGCCTACCACATTTTCGTTATTCTTGTTTATCGTATGGTATAGATTCAGGTTAAAATAATCCTCCCCTTGCGTCCCTCCTTTAAATTCAGACCTAAAGAACAAGGTGTCTTTCATCGTTACGTTTATCAAACTGAAATCACGAATTTTGTAGTTTTTATAGTAATTAGTTTTGATACTGTCCACTTCTATATACGCGTTGTAAAGCGGATTTTTATTGTCAATGGATACCCGGATATTATCGAATATGTTTTGTGAAGCGATAATTTGTGGTGAATTAAAGTTGACTTTAAACTCCTGAATATCAGATTTTATGTTTCCTTTTACTACAGTATTTGACCCAATGGAAATTTCAGGATAAAATATTTCGATGATTTTATTATAAATAGTGAAGTTAAACTTCAAAAACTGTCCTTTATTGACCTCGTTGGGCTTAAAGTTTGTATATAAACTACCCAAAGAGTTCTTTACCAACTTACCCAATTGGTCAAATTGAAACTTACCCACAATTTCACCTTGAACAATATCAGGAGAGTTCACTGTAATAGTGCGCACCCGCTCTTGATCAAAACTGGAGTTGATATTAAAGTCATCAAAACTGTAAGTGTCCTTTTCATTTTGATACGATGTTTTTTTTATATAAACGTTTCCTTCAAGATTTTCGATTGTATTACCGCTCACCTGGACGACGACATCTCCCTTGAAATTTGAAACGGAATCTTTTACCAGTTTTAATTTGTGCAAATCGGCATTTTCAACATTAATGTGAAAATCATATTTATTGTCCTTATTGCTCAAGTCCAATAAACCATTAAAATTCATGCGAAGATTCGGGTCGTTCACAGAAATTTCCCCCTTGTAATTAGGAGCCTTAAAATTTCCGTTTAGCACTATATTATTGTAAGTGTAGTCATTGAAATCTATTTTAGTCACATCACCTTTTATGGAGGTATTTAGATATTTTGTAATGAAACCGATACCATCGACATCAATGTTCATCGTCACTTTGCCCAAATCTTTTCGTTCCAATAAAGTTCCAATGTCAAAATCATCCAAAACAATTTTACCTGCATAAGACGCCTTGTCAATAAAGTCAATACGTTCCATCTCCAATTGAGATTGCACTTTCCCCAAATCGGTATCCATTGAAAAATCAGCTTCGAGGGAAGTGGCACTTAACTGAGAATTACCAATCAAAGTGAAATACCCTAGTTTTTTCAATTCTTTCGGCAATTTTTTGCCCAAAACATTTGGCAGCAAGCGCACCAAGTTTTCATAACTGCTTGAGAATCTATTAAAATTCCCATTCATGAAAAATCTTTGCTCCTTTTTACCAAAGAGATTTTTGAAATTTATATTACCTATTATTTGCGATCTATTGGAATCAACAAGCCTTAATTTTTTAACATTTAAATTATTTAAGGTACCTTTAACGTGTGCTTTAATTGTAAAGGATTGGTTTTTGCCCAATTCATCATAAAAATGTCTTATATCATTGGAAGCTAATTTTAAAGAGTTAATCTTCACATCAAACTTTACCTTATCAGTAAAATCTGAAAAATCCTCTATCTTGTAATTCAAAAAGACATCAGCCTGAAGTTTTGATTCCTTGGTAGATAAATCAAGGGATTCAAGCTTTATACTTTTTTTGGTATAACTAAATTTGGTACTCAAATTCACTACATACAAACCGTGATGATCCAGGAACGACATTCTATTAATTCTTGTTTTGACTGCTGGACCATATATTAGAAAATCGCTAATGCTTGCATTAAGCCTAGTTAAATCGACATCTTTTGGGTTTTCTTTGTTCTCATCGGTCAGGATAAAGTGTCCATCTGAGATATATGCCCTGTTTGCTTTCATCAAAAAATGTTTAGCTGATGGTTTTTCGGTGTTGAAAGCATTGATGAATTTATCAATATTAGTTTCTTTTTCGTTCTTGTACGTTTTCAAATTAAACAATAAGCCGTCCAAACGTATATTCCCAAAAATCAAATCACCTTCTAATATTTTTTTCCCTTCTAAAACATTGGTGTTGATAATTTTAGAATAAATTAATGTATCTTTATGATGGTCCAAGATTAAGACGTTCTTGAATTTCACACCTCCAAAAACAGAAACCCTGACTCCTTGAATAGCAATATGAGTACCATAGTCTTTATTAATGCTATCGGCGAAATGTTGAGCTATTTTAGTCTGAATAAAGGGCATAGAAAGACCAATAGCTAGTACCAATAGTAGCACGATAAGCCCAAGAATAAAACGAAAAATTATTTTAATAAATTTTTTGATACCTATATATTATTATATTTTTTTAATTAATCATTTTGCCCAGAGAAAGAGCGGCACCTTTAATAAAAATTCTTTAATTTTGGCTGCGCCGTAAAAATAAAAAAATAAAATCGGTGAGTCAAATATAATTCAAAATTTATGCCCTTTTATGCAAAATTCCGAGGTTTTTATTTTAGCAATCGAAAGTTCCTGTGATGACACGGCAGCAGCAATTTTACATAACGATAAAGTACTATCTAATGTTGTTGCAAATCAATTAATTCACACTCAGTATGGCGGTGTCGTTCCAGAATTAGCCTCTCGTGCACATCAACAAAATATTGTTCCCGTAATTGATGCCGCACTTCGCAAAGCCAATATTAAAAAAGAACAGTTGTCGGCAATAGCTTTTACACAAGGCCCCGGCTTAATGGGATCGCTCCTCGTAGGAAGTTCCTTTGCTAAATCAATGGCTTTAGCCCTCGAAATCCCACTTATCGCAGTCAACCATATGCATGCCCATATTTTGGCCCATTTTATTAGTGAAGAAGGATATGAAAAACCGATTTTCCCCTTTTTGGCGCTGACTATAAGTGGCGGACATACCCAGATCGTAAAAGTCAACGATTATTTTGACTTGACCATTATAGGAGAAACGACGGATGATGCAGTAGGTGAGGCTTTTGACAAAAGTGCAAAAATTCTCGGACTGCCCTATCCTGGCGGTCCACTGGTTGATAAGCACGCACAATTGGGAAATCCAAAAGCCTTTACGTTCACGAAACCGAAAGTACCGGGATTGAATTTCAGCTTTTCAGGACTTAAAACGGCCATTTTGTATTTTGTCCAAAAGAAAAAACTGGAAAATCCCAATTTTATAGAGGAAAATCTAAATGACATCTGCGCATCCGTACAATATACGATAGTTGAAATTTTAATGGACAAATTAAAAATGGCCGTAAAACAAACCGGCATAAAACAAATCGCTATTGGCGGCGGTGTTTCAGCCAATTCCGCCATTAGAACAACCTTAAAAGAAGCGGAACAAAAACACGGTTGGAAAACATTTGTTCCAAAATTTGAATACACCACAGATAATGCTGCAATGATAGGAATTGTAGGTTATCAAAAGTTTTTATCACAAAAATTCGAAACTTCAGCAGTTGTTTCAAAAGCACGAATTCAATTCTAAATTATGCAATTATTTTACAATCCAAATATTGACGAAACCACAGAAACCTTTTCTTTTGGCAAAGAGGAAAGCAAGCATGTCATAAAAGTATTGCGGAAAAAAGACAGTGACACCTTATTTGTGACCAATGGATCAGGCTATCTGTTTGAAACTGAAATCACATTAGCATCCGACAGTAAATGTACCGTTAAAGTTATTTCTTTCGAAAAAAAACCAGCTTCAAAATTTCATTTGCATCTTGCGGTTGCACCGACAAAAATGAATGATCGTTATGAATGGTTTCTCGAGAAGGCAACCGAGATTGGTGTCAATGAAATCACTCCTATTATTTGTGACCGTTCTGAACGAAAAGTGATCAAAAATGACCGCTTTGATAAAATTATTTTGACTGCTATGAAGCAGTCCAATGATTTATATCTCCCCAAATTGAACGAAGCTGTTACTTTTAAGGAGTTTTTGAAACGTGAAAATGACGGCTTAAAATTGATTGCGCATTGCGAAGAAACGGATAAGAAAACATTGAAACAAGTTTTAAAACCTAACGAAAGTGTCACTATGCTCATCGGTCCTGAAGGTGATTTCTCGGAGAAAGAAATCGCACTCGCAACAGAAAAGAAATATGTGCCCGTATCACTGGGGAATACCCGACTGAGAACAGAAACCGCAGCTATAGTCGCCTGTCACAGCATCGTATTCTTTAATGAAGAGTAACACCATTTGAAAAAGAATTATGAAAAGAATATATTCAATTTTTCTGTTAATCTCTATAGCTTCATTTTCTCAAGAAATCGCATTGGTAAAATATAGCGGCGGTGGAGATTGGTATGCCAACCCCACATCTCTTACCAATTTGATCAAATATTGCAATTCCAACATAAATACCCGAATAAACACCAAACCAGCCACTGTGGAGCCAGGAAGCCCAAATCTATTTTCATATCCTTTTCTCCATATGACCGGTCACGGGAACGTTGTTTTCAGCGATTCAGATGCAAACAACCTGAATAAATACCTGCTTTCAGGTGGTTTCCTTCACATTGACGACAATTACGGAATGGACCAATACATTAGAAAAGAAATAAAGAAAATATTACCAACTAAGGACTTGATTGAGATACCCGCCAATCACGCCATCTTTCAAAAACCATTTCTTTTCACTAATGGATTGCCCAAAATACATGAACATGACGGAAAACATCCACAGGCATTTGGCGTTTTTTCGGAAAACAGACTCATCTTACTTTATACATTCCAAAGTGATTTAGGGGACGGCTGGGAAGATCCAGAGGTACACAATGACCCTACTGCAGTTCGTGAAAAAGCACTGAAAATGGGTGCTAATATCATCAATTATATCTTTAATAATTAAAAAAGCGCATAAAGCCTACGACTCCTAAAAAGTTAATTGTGACTTCACAAAGACTCAATAACTTTAGTTTGCACTAAAATAATCCTTCAACAAAACATTATTCACCATTTAGAAACGGAGGACCAATATACAGTTGAGACAAATTATCTTCTGGGAAAAGCATAGCAACTTTAAGATCTTCATTTTGCTAGTTCTTCAGCCGACCCTTAAATACAAGCACATCATTGCTCTTTCATAGCAATTTACTTGAGTGCATTAAAAAGCAAATACACCCAGTAGAAGCAAAAGCCGCTGACCAAACTTAAAGAGATCGA